>JANNPN010000059.1:0-3252 GCA_031400185.1 Polyangiaceae bacterium | reverse complement strand
AGACCGTCGTCGCGGTCGATCGTGAGGCCGTCCCCGGCGCTGCCGCTCCGGGCGAGCTCGGCGACGAGGACCCCGCGCATGCGCGGGTCCATCCACGTCTCGCCGCGGCAGACCGAGCGGATTGCCTGCACGAGGGTCTGGCGCGCCGAGTCCTTCAACACGACGCCGCGAGCGCCGAGCTTGAAGGCGCGGACGTGCTCCTCCATCTCGTCGCACGCGGTCAGGACGATCACCGTCGTGTTCGGGCTGATGCGGCAGATGGCGGGAATCGCGTCGAGGCCGCTGCCCTGCGGCATGCGGATGTCGAGGAGCAGGACGTCGGGCTTCGTTTCCCACATGAGCTCGACGATGTCCTCGGCGCTCTCGACGTCGGCGATGACCTCGAAGTCGTCCTCCATACTGAGGATGGTGCGAAGGCCGTCACGAAAAAGCGTGTGATCGTCGACGATCACGACGCGCCGACGGCGTGGCTGAATGGTCATGAAGCAATCCTCCTGCTGCGTATCGACTCGGTGTCCGATTGGGTTGCTGGAACGACCACGTGGATCTCGACGCCCTGCCCCGCCTGGCTTCGGACGCGGAGCGTGCCGCCGAGCGAGGCCGTGCGCTCGCGGATCGACCATGGCACGGCCTGCGGTTGCACGACCCCGTCTGCGCCGACGGCGGCGGACGGCGCCGCGAAGCCGCGGCCGTTGTCGTGGATGAGGAGCGAGCAATGGGGTCCGTAGACGGTGAGCTTGACGGTGGCTTCCTTGGCGCCGCCGTGGCGGACGGCGTTCCGGAGGGCCTCGCGGACGATCTGTGTCAGCTCGTACGCGGTCGACGGCGGCAGGTCCGGCTCGGCGGGCGGCAGATCGAGCACCACCTTCAGCCGCTCGCGGATCGAGAATTCGGCGGCCACCTGCTCGAGCGTCGTCCGGAGGTCGTGGGCCTCGCGGCTCGAGCTCCGCAGCACGTTCAGGTAGTGGCGCACCTCGCGGTAGCCACGCTCGACGGTCTGCTGGAGCTCGGCGAGCTCGCGCGGCACGCGCGCCGGGTCGCGCTCGATGAGCTTGAGACACGCCTCGGCGCGGAGGTCGATGCCGGCGAGCGACTGAATGAACCCGTCGTGCAGGTCGCGGGCGATGCGGGCGCGCTCCTCGAGCACGGCCACCTCCTCGGCCTTCGCCTGCAGGCGCGCCGCTTCGAAAGCGGCCGCGGCCTGGCCCACGACGAGCAACAGAAATTCCATGTCCTCGCGCGCGAACTTCGGACGGCGCTTCCGGAGGATCATGGCGCGGCCGCGGAGCTCGCGCTGGATCAGCACCGGCACCATGAGCAGCGCCTGATCGACCCCGGAGCCGGGGAGCCGGACGTCGCCGGCGACGGCCTTCCGTTGGGTCGCGCCGCTCACGACGTCGTAGCAGAGCGCGGTGAGCCCGTGCGGGTCGGCGGTATTGCAGAAGAAGGCCTCCGTCGAGCTCGCGAACGGCAGCGGGTACGGGTCGCTCTCGGAGATGCGGAGCCCGAGCTTCAGACGCCCACGCTGCCGGTCCATGTCCCACGTGAAATACCGCCGGCTCTCGGGATCCCTGAGTACCACGACGCCACGGGGCGCCTCGTAGTGGTGGAGCATGCGGCGCATGATGTGGGTGAGCGCCCAGCCGGGCGCGCGGCCCGGTCGGATCGCGGTCGTGAGATCGAGCATGACGCCGAGCTTCTGCTTCGAGCGCCGCTCGTGCTCGCCGAGGTACGCGATGAGATACCCGAGGGCGACGAGGTAGATCGGCCGGAAGAAGTGGGCGCGCTGCACGCTGAAGAAGTCGGGCTCGAGCCAGCGGCTCGCGACGAACACCAGCACCGGGTACAGCACGGCGAGGAAGATCGTGACGGGTGCGGAGGCCTTGAAGCCCCAGCGCACGCTGACGCTCGCGATCACGAAGAGGTTGAGGAGAAAGAACGGGGTCGCGCCGCGCTCGGTGAAGAGCGTGATCATCACGCCGAACACCATGTCGAGCACGACCGAGTACGGTCCGACCTTGCGCCCGCGGACGACCTCGCTCCGCACCAGGAGGAAGAGCACCAGGCTCACCGCGACGTACACGCCGACCAGCGGATAGGCGACGACGGGCCAGAGCGGCGCCTTCGGATCGACCAGCATGATCGCAAAGGTCGCAGTCGCGAGCAGGACGCGACAAAACGCGATCACCTTTTCCGTCGGCGAGATACCGCCGAGGGTAAGCGTAGCGTCGGTGTCGAGAAGTCTATGTGGGAATGGGGGTCGCATGCGTGCGGGCCTGAAGATCCCGGAGGCGAAACAGCAAGCGACATGCCATTTCCCGTCGTCACGTGTGTGCGAGAATCCTACGGATCATCCCGCAAACATGCACGAAACGGAGAATCAGCACGTGTGTCCGACCGCCACCGCCCCCACCCCACGAGCTGCCTTCCGCCATCGGGAGACATAGATCATCGGGAAGACGTGGTCCATCGCGCGCGCTTCCGCGCGCTCGACCCCATGCGCGAATCACTCCACGGCGACGATCGCGATCCCAGCAGAGTCGGCCGCTCGTACTACTTCCTCGCGGTCGATCATCAACGTTCGCCCCGCCTCGAGCGCGAGCACGCGCGCACCGACCTCGCGCATCACCTCGATCGTCGTCATGCCGACGGCGGGAACGTCGAAGCGCAGGTCCTGCCCGGGCTTGCTGACCTTCACGACGACCACGCCGCCGCGGCCGAGCTCGCCGCCACGCCGGATGGCCGCGTCGGTGCCCTCGATGCCTTCGACCGCGAGCACGGTGCGGCGCTTCACGACCACGCTCTGACCGATCTCGAAGCGGCCGATCTCGCGTGCCACCTCGAGCCCGAAGCGCACGTCGTCCCATTCGCGGCTCCGCGGCGCCTTCCGGGTCAGCGTGCCGACCTGCGGCACCAGGTCGCCGAGGAAGAGCGTCGACTCGACGATCGTGATGCCGTCGTGCTCGAGCTCCGCCGCCACGCCGCGCAGGAGCACGTCGTCGCGCAGGCTTCGGGTCTTCGCGATGAACGCCGCGCCCCGGAAGTCGGGGCGGAAGTCGGAGAGCTGGCGCGGCTTCCGGATCCCACCCGCCATGACCGCGCGCGCGACGCCGGCCTGCTTCAGCGTGCGGATGATCTTGCCGAGCTCGCCGACGCGGACCCACGTGAGCTGGGTGACGAGGTTCTCGATCTCGTCGGGCGTTTCGTGCTGGTGCGCGACCGCCACGACCTCGACCCCGGCCCGCCGCGCCG
>JANNPN010000015.1:0-6135 GCA_031400185.1 Polyangiaceae bacterium | reverse complement strand
GGCTATCGGCAGCGTTACGCTGCTCTTTTGAAAAACGGGGTATCCCTCCCCCTTCGAGACGCGCGGCTCCGCCGCGCTTCTCGTCAACCCCCGGCTCGCTCTCGCTCGGCCGCGCGCTCCGCGCGCGGAGGTCGTTGTCTCGACGTGGCTCGTCGCGCTCGTGACTCGCGCCGAGCCGCTCGTTCTCGAGGAGCGTGCGGAGCGCCAGGCGGGCGCGGTGGAGGCGGCTCTTCACCGCGCTCGCCGAGAGGCCGAGCGCGGCCGCGGTCTCGTCACTGTCGAGCTCCTCGATGTCGCGGAGCAGAATGATCGCGCGGTACGACTCGGGCAGGCGATCGATGCAGCGCCGGACGGTCGCGCGCAGCTCCCGCCGCTCGAGCTCGCCGTCGGGGAGCACCATGGGCTCGACGTCGGCTGCCCAATGGCCGGTCTCGTCGAATTGCGGCAGGAGATCCTCGATCCCCTGCTCGGGCTTGCGCTTGCGAGTCCGCAGACGCATCAGCGCGGCGTTCACGACGATCCGGTGCAGCCAGGTCGAGATCTTGGCATCCCCGTGGAAGCGGTCGAGGCTCTTGAACGCGGACACGAAGGCCTCCTGCACCGCATCGCGCGCGTCGTCCTCGTTGCGGAGCATCCGGCGCGCGACTGCGAGCAGACGACCGGAGTACCGCCGGGTCATCTCGTCGAACGCGCGCTCCTCGCCACGTCGGAGGCGCGCGAGGAGCGCCCCGTCGCCGTCGTCCCCTTCCCCCCCGTACGCGGCGCCCGCGGGCTGATTACCCGCGGTGCGGAGGATCTCGCTCACCAACGGCGACGCGCCGATGACCACGACGCCGCGCTCGATCAGCCGCGCGACGGCCTGCGCACCGTCGGCGTCCACGAAGCTCACTCCCGAGCAATCGAGGAGGAGCGGCGCCGGCTCCGTGAGGCACGCCCGGCACGCGCGCCCGAGGTCGTCGGCCGTCTTCGAGAGGATCCGTCCGTCGACGCGGAGCCGGGTGACGTCCTCGCCAGGGATGCGTGTGATCTTGATCATGGGGGGCTGAGAGCAACGAGCGTACCCGCACCGACCGCCCGGTCGACGTGATGCCTAAGAGCATGACATCACGAGGAAAACGCCACCGTCGCGCGATTTCGCGAACAGCCGGACCCGGCGTGACATTTCGCGGATCCGTGAGATCGCAGCGCGAGCGCCGTGAGATTTCGCAGCCCGGGTACGGAAGCTGATGCCCATCGAACCCACTCGCGCGCCGCAGCATCGAAGCCGACGTGAACGAGATGGGACACCGTGTCGCCGGGTCGGCGAGAGCCCGAGGGGGGCAGCCATGACGTGCCGCGAGCTCGTCGACTTCCTCGATGACTACGTCGCCGGCGACCTCGCGGCCGACGTTCGGGGTCGATTCGAAGCCCACCTCACCGAGTGTCGCGATTGCGTGGTGTACCTGCGCAGCTACCGCGACAGCGTCAGGTTGCTCCGGGACGCCGGGCGGGACCTCGATGCGGAGGCGGCGACGGACGTACCGCCCGAGCTTCTGACCGCGATCCGGGCCGCGCGAACGCGCGGACGCTAGCCCGCGGTCTCAGCGCGAGGCCGCGGCGTCGTTCGCGCGGCGGATGCCGAACTTCTTCATGCGGCTCCGGAGCGTGCTGGGATTGAGCCCGAGCAGTTTCGCGGCGCCGTCGTTGCCATCGACGACCCAGCGGCAGCGCTGCAGCGTCTCCACGATGTGCCGGCGTTCCACTTCGTCGAGGGTAGCGCCGGGCGGGGGGTCCGCCGCGACCGCCGGCACCGGCCCGCCCGCATCGCGCTCCGCAGCCCGCGCTCTCGGGTGCTCCGCACCCGCTGCCGTCGAACCGGCGCTCAGCACGCGCGGCTCCACTTCCAGCACGGTGCTCGTCGCGAGAATCACGGCGCGCTCGACGACGTTCTGCAGCTCGCGGATGTTTCCCGGCCACGGGTAGCGCACCAGGCGCTCCATCGTCTCCGGATGTATCGCATCGATCCGCCGGCCCATCTTGGTCGCGTACTTGTTGACGAAGTAGTGCACCAGCATCGGGATGTCTTCGCGGCGTTCGTGGAGCGACGGCACGGCGATCGGGAACACGTTCAGGCGATAGAAAAGGTCGGCGCGAAACGCGCCGTCCGCGACTGCCTGGGCGAGATCGCGGTTGGTCGCGGCGATCACGCGCACGTCCACCTTCACCGTGCGTGACGAGCCGAGCGGCTCGAACTCCTGCTCCTGGAGCACCCGCAGGAGGCGGAGCTGGACCTCGGGCGAGATGTCGCCGATCTCGTCGAGGAAGATGGTCCCGCCGTCGGCGAGCGTGAAGCGGCCGACGCGCTTCTCGGTCGCGCCGGTGAACGCGCCCCGCTCGTGGCCGAAGAGCTCGCTCTCGACGAGGCCCGTCGGGAGCGCCGAGCAGTTGACCTTGATGAGCGGCTCGTCGCGCCGGCCGGAGTTGCTGTGCACCGCGCGAGCGATGAGCTCCTTGCCGGTACCGGTCTCGCCGAGGATCAAGACCGTCGAGTCCGTCGGCGCGACCTGACGGGCTTTGGCGAGGGTCGCGCGGAGCGCGGGCGAGGCGCCGATGATCTCCTCGAAGTTGCACTCGCTGTTGATCTCCTCCTTGAGATACAGGTTCTGCTCCTGCAGGCGGTTCCGCTCCTGCTCGGCGAGGACACGCGCGGTCACGTCCACGAGCATGGTGCGGGTGTACTTGCCGTCCCGGTCGGGCTTCGACCACCACTGCACCCAGACCGGACGGCCGTCGTCCCTTCGCCGGAGCTCGAGCTCGATGCAGGCGCGCTCCTGGCCGCTCTGGATCGACGCGATGGCGTCACGGACGCGTGCTTGCGACTCGGGGGTCGGCGCGACCAGCGACAGCCCGAGCGTGCCGCGCACCTCCTCGGGCGCGAGGCCGAGGAGGGCCATCGCCGCGCGGTTCGCGCTCACGAAACGCGATGCGGTGTCCTCGTAGACGTACGCGATGGGAGCCTCGTCGTAGAGGTCGCGGAAACGCTCCTCGGAGGCCCGCAACATCCGCTCGGCACGGAGGCGCTCGAGCTCGGCGACGGCCCGCGCCGCGAAGATCTGCAAGACGCGGAGGCGGCGGCCGTCCTCGGGCATGGGTGCCGCGTCGAGGATCGCGAGGTGGCCGAGCACCTGCTCGCCACGACCGACCAGCGGGACGCCGAGGTAGCTCTCGACTCCCATCTCGACCAGGATGCCGTCGCGGGGAAAACGCTGCTGGATGCCCTGCGGATGGTGGCACATCATGCCGCCCGCGACGTCCTCGCAGGGCGTTCCGTCGAGGTCGTACTCGACGTTCTCCTGGAGCGCGCCGCGGGCCCAGAGCGCCAGCGTACGGACGCGCGTCGGCTGGTCGGCGAACTCGGCGACCAGCGCATGGGTCGAGGTCAACGCCAGGCTCAGGTTCCGTACCAAGGAGTGGAAGAACTCCGCGCCGGAGAGCGCCGCGGTCCCCGCGACCAGGAAGCGGAGCACGCCGAGCTCGTCGTCTCCCCCGGCGTGCGCGCTGTCGCCGATCGGTCGATCGCTCATGGGCCACGCTACATTAGGCGAAACGAATCACCCTGCAAGACGCGGCGTGGGGCGGAAACCGGCGGCGATGCGCCGGCATCGAATGGTCGAGCATGACCCCGCCTCGCCTCACGCTCGCGCAGTTCATCTCGCTCGGCTTTGCGGCACTGGCGCTCGTCCTCCTCGTCTTGCTCTCGGTGTTCGACGCGGGGTCGCGGCGGACGATCCTCCTCGCGTCGGAGCAGCTGATGCGCCACGCCAGCCGGCGCGTGGCGGAGCGTCTCGAGGCGCATCTCGACGAGGCCGAGCGCCTCGTCGAATCGCTCGAGTCCGACGCGGCGCTCGGGCTGCTGACCGCGGCGACCGTCGAGCCCGTGCTCCTCGGTGCGCTCGGCGGCCGTCCCCAGGTGACCGACGTCACGTTCACGTTCGGTCGCGCGATCGGCATCTATGACGGCGACGAGCCGCCGCACGAGGCCGGCGAGCTGCGGCTCGCACCCACGGAATCCGGTCAGGTCTCGGTGACGCGTGCCACGGCCGACAACGCCGCCGGACTACTCATGCGCCGCGTGCGATCGGGCGCGGACGGCTGGCGCGCCGACGAGACGTGGATTGCCAGTGACGGGACTCGCATCCCGGCCGAGCCGGCGGCGGCGCACGCGGCCCCGCTCGATCCGACGACCCATCCGTCCTTCACGACACCGTCGCGTCCCGAGTTCCGCGGGCGCGCCCTCTGGAGCGACCTCTCGTTCTTCGAAGCCGACGGCGCCTTGCCGGAAGCCGAGCGCCGCCGGGTCGTGAGCTTGCAAAAGGCGCTGTGGACGACCGGCGGCACGTTCGTCGGGGTGGTGCGCGTCACCGTGCACAGCGACCGCATCGACGAGCTCACGCGGATCACCGTCGACGAGATCGCGGCCGACGGCGACGACCACGTGGTGTTCATCTGCGACCGATTCGGCCGGCTGATCTCGCGTCTCTCGCCGTTCGACCGCTTCGGCCTTCTCGATCGCGGCGGCGGACCCGATCCGGACTACGGCGACGTGCGGGTCGTGCCGGCACAATTGCCCGCTCCGGTCGCCGCCGCCCTCACGGGGCCCGCCATGCACGATGCGACGAGCCGCGAGCCCACGGTGACCCGTCTCGACGTCGGCGGCGTGTCCCACCTCGTGAGCATCGCCGCGCTCCTCGGTAACCGCACGCAAGGATGGCTCGTGGGCATCGTCGTTCCGGAATCGCACTATCTCGCCGCCCTCGACGCGTCACGCCGGCGCGTCTTCGGAATCGCGCTCGCCCTCGTGGTCGCGGCCGGCGCGGGGGCCGCCCTCATGCTGCACGCGATGCAACGCGACCTCCGGCGCCTGATCGGCGAGACCACACGGCTCCGGCACTTCGACTTCCTGCCGTCGACCGACGGCGCGGCGACCTTCCGCGACGTGCAAGGGGCGACGCGCAGCCTCGAGCAGGCGAAGACGGCGCTCCGCGCGCTCGGCAAGTACGTCCCGCTCGACCTCGTCCGGGAGCTCTACGACGCGCATCGCGAGCCCGTCCTCGGTGCCGATCTGCAGGACGTGACCGTGCTCTTCTCCGACGTCGCCGGGTTCACGACGGTGGCCGAGATGTTGGATCCCGACACGCTCGCCACTGCGCTCGGCGCGTACCTCGACGCGCTGACGCGCGCCATTCACGCGAGCGGCGGCATCATCGACAAGTACACCGGCGACGGCGTCATGGCGCTCTGGAACACGCCGCGACCCATCGATGGGCACCCGGCCCGCGCATGTGATGCGGCGCTCCGGTCCGTCGAAGCGACGCACGCGCTCTTCGCGAACGCTGCCTGGGAAGGTCGTGCCCCGTGGCCCACGCGCTTCGGCATCCATCGCGGGCAGGCGAACGTCGGGCATTTCGGCGCGCCGGACCGATTGAGCTTCACGGCCATGGGCGACGGCGTGAACCTCGCCTCACGACTCGAGGGGCTCGCGAAGCAGTACGGCGTGTCCATCGTCGTGAGCGCCGCCGTCGCACGCGAGGCCCGTGACGCCTTCCGCTTCCGCCGTCTCGACCGCGTCGTGGTGAAGGGCAAACACGAGCCGGTGGAGATCTACGAGCTCGTCGGCCGGCGCGTTCCCGAGAGGCCGCCGCCGCCGTTCGTGATGCCGTACGAGGCGGCCCTCGACGCCTACTTCGCCCGACGTTTCGCCGAAGCCGACGAGCTCCTGCGCGCCCAGCCCGAGGATCCCCCAAGCGTGGTCCTGGCGGCGCGGTGCCGCGACTTTCTGATCCGGGCGCCGGCCTCCGACTGGACCGGCATCCACACCCTCGCCACCAAATGACCGTCGAGCCGCAGGTTGCTGAAAAAGGGCCATCTGCGTCGTTGCTCGGTCGCTCACTTGTGCGGCGTAGCTCCGCTACGCCTCCGCGTTTGGCTCCCTCGCGCCTAGCAGCTGACCCTTTTTGAGCAACCTGCTTGCTGCTGGTCGCGCATGGTGAGCCCGCTCGCTCCGCTCGCGCGCTTCATCTCAAACAACACACTGCGCAAAACAGGGATTGATGGACGTGAGCGCAGCGAACGTCCCACCGCGCGCACGAGGCAGCC
>JANNPN010000013.1:0-28539 GCA_031400185.1 Polyangiaceae bacterium | reverse complement strand
CAGAGTCAGGTCCTGCGCGCTGAGCGGCAGGGTACACAGGACGAGCAGGAGAAAGTTGCGCATAGTCTTTACGGAAGAGCACCCGGGATGAAATCAACGACGAGTCTCGCTTCGGTGTCCTGCAAAACGAAATCGCGGCCGATGATGCGGTAGGCGACCTCCGGCGGAAGCCGCGGAAGGCGGAGCAGCAGAGTCGGAGGAACGGTGGTTACCGGCAGGTGCTCGGGATAATCGGCATTCACGCGCAGCGTCCACCCGGGCACCGGCGCGCCTTCGCGGATCGTCGCGCGGACTTTGGCGGATTGAATTGCGCCGCGGATCACCTTCCGGAATTCGTCGCTGATCGCGGGGGTGAAGATGTCGCCCGGCTTGGCCGCGGCGCGCGTTTCCTGAATCTTCCGCGCCCGTGCCTGACTGCGATCCACGATGTCTTTGCGCTGAGTGGTGGTTCGCTGGCGCGGCGCTCTCTGCTGCTTGACGTACGCCGCGACGCGTTGGGTGAAGCCGAACGCCTGGTAGAGGGAATGCGCGTCGCGGGTCATGAGGCAGATGCGGCGCAGGCCCTGGAGGTCCGGGCTACCGCATCCGGCTCGACTTCGACCTCTTCGCGATCCACGGCACCAACGACCCCTGGACGGTCGGACGGCTCACGACGCACGGCTGCGTCCGGCTCTACCCCGAGGACATCGAGTACCTCTATCCGATGGTCGACCGCGGCTTCCCGGGCGAGTTCGTCTATCAGCCGGTGAAGGTGGGCGAGCGCAAGGGCCGCATCTTCATCGAGGTGCACCAGGACGTGTACCAGATGTTCGACGACCTCCAGGCGCATGCCCGGACGGTCCTCGCGAAGAGCCAGCTCGAGCCGCGCGTCGACCTCGATCGGGTCGCCCTGGCGGTGCAGCAGAAGCTCGGGGTGCCGATCGACGTCACCCGCGGAAACGACAACGCGGCCGCACCGAACGACAAGCGTGACCAGGTCGCCTCGGGCGAATAAAGCGACCGAGCCTCCGCACGTGTAGCGTGCGGCCGAGCGCCAGCGAGCCGGGGGATGAGCGACCGCGGCTTGGCCGCGGTCGCGAAGGGGGAGAGTTCCCCCTTATGGATTGATGGCGGCGCCGTATGGCGCAGACGAGGCGCCCGCCACGACGGCCGCGTTGCCGCGGGTGATCGCGAAGAGCGTGGCGAGCCTCGCCGACGCCGACGCGGCGTCTCTCGTCTCGGGTCCGACGACCCCGACGAGATCGCCCGTCACCGGGTCGAAGTCGATGCGGCCGGGCTGGACGGGGATGAGGAAGCCGAACCAGCCGGGTCTCAGGAAGCCGTTGGAGCGGACGTAGAGCAGGTTGGCGTTCCCGGGCGTGCTGTCCGACCAGCCGAGCCGCTCGAACGGATGCTTGAACGTGTCGCCGGTCACCACCAGGACGGTGTTGTCCGCGAGCGACGGTGGAACGCCGTCTTGCCCGCACTTCGGTTCCGTCGACTTTGCGAGCTCGGCGTAGAAGCCGTCGAGGATCTGCAGGGTGGCCGTCATCTTCGGGGTGTAGGTCCCGAAGAAGTCGTCGAAGGCGTTGTGCGGATCGTCGTTGAATCCCGGCATCACGACCGTGCCGACGAGCCCCAAGCGAAACGCGTTGGCGGCAAAGAGGAGCCGGCTCGCGAGGGTCGTCGCCAGCGCGAACGACCCCGGGGTGATGCCGAGGGCCGCGAGCTGCGCCGACGACGGCCGGAGCGCTTGCTCCGTCGCGGGCGTGATGGTCGTCGCGGCCTTGAGGGCCGCAATCGCCGCCTCGACGTCCGCCACCACGGTCGCGGCGGGCGCGCCCGGCGCGGGACCAAACGGTAGGGCCCCGAACGAGATGACCGGCACGCCCGTCGCGAGGTCACCTTGCAGCGCGGCGCCCGCGGCGACGACCTCGGGGCCGCCCGCGAGCGTCGTAGTCGTGGGCGAGGCGTTGTGGGTCTGGTTCGTCCCCGCGACGAAGACGGTCGGATCGGGCGCCGTGCCGAGCCCTTCGAAGAGCCGGCGGTTCCCGCTGAGACGCGCGAACAGCGGGTGTCCGGCCGGCGTGCCCGGCACCGGCTCGACCTTGGCCGGGTCGTCGAACGCATACGTGGGATTGAAGTTGGAGACGACGGTGGGAAGCGGCCACATCTGCGTGAACCAGCCGAGGCTGCCGTTGCCACCGACGATGTGCACGACCCGTTGCGCCTTGCATTCGCGCCGAATGACCCCGGGCGGATTGCACTCGTCGGCATACGTCGCGACGAACGCCGGGACGGCAACGCGGTCGGCGCAATCCACGCTGAATCGGGTGACGCAGTCGACGCACGCGACGAGGTCCGTGAGCGTCGCGACGGCGCCGCCGCAGCTCGCTGCGCCGACCGGCGCGACGTCCTGGCACGCCGCCGGGAAGCCGACCGCCGCCGGTCCGAAGTCGTCGGCGGTGCCGGGCGCCTTGTCGAGGCCGGCGCAGGCCTTCCGCACGGTCGCGGCCTGCTTCGCGCGCGCCGCGTCGATCGCCGCCGATGCGGCGGCGTCGGGACACGCGCCGCTGCCCGCCTTGTTCACGGCGCTCCAGCACTTCGCGAGCGTCTTGGACTTGCCGGCGAAGAAGGCCGTCGTCGCCTTTCCGATCGCCGCCTGACACTTGCGGAGCGCCTTCTCGGTCTTGTCCTTGGTCTTCGGGTCGGTCGGCGTGAGCGCGCCGTAGTAGAGGCCGATCGCCTGGTCGACGGTACCCTCGTTCACGCAGGCGAGGCAGGTCGGGATGTCGGCGCAGGTCGTGATCGGATTCGTGCAATCGCCGGTCTCGAAGTCGGGACAGGTGCCGACGTTCCACCCGATCGCCGCGAGATCGTCGTCGCCGCCGGTACCGCAGGTCTTGTCGTCGCCGCCGCACGCCTTGGCGATCCCCGTCGCGAGCTTCTCGCGGGCTTTCGCGAGGCGCGCGCTCGTCTTCGGCTCGGCGGTGCAGACGATGCCGAGCGCGAGCTTGCCGCCGAGCTTCGCCTGCTCGCAGCTCTGCAGCGCCTTGGCGCGCGCCTGGACGAACGCCGCGGTCGATTTGATGATCGCCGCGCGGCACTTGACCGCGTCGGCACGGGCCGCGCCGGCGGCGACGAGAACGATCGCCATCGCCGCCAGGCCGATCGGCGGGCGCCAAGAGCGGGGACGCGTAGTGTTGACCGGCGAGACACGCATGCGAGCGGTGGGCGCATGTTGCGCCTCCGTCATTTCCGGGTCAACGAAATCGAACGCCGCTCACGATGCCGTCCAAGCGCCGAGCCCCTCGAGCTGCCGCGCGAACGCCGGCGCCGACCAGGTGAACGGCAAGGCATCCGGATGGCGGACGCCGTCCTCGACGGTCACCACTACGAGCCGCTCCGCGCCCACGAAGGACGCGAGCTCCTCGCCCTCCCACACGATTTCGGCCCCGCCGGTCAGCTGGAGCACGTCGCCGCTCGCGAAGTCGAGGAAAACCAAGCCGGCACGCGGGTAGACGGCCAGGTTGCCCAGGGTGTTGAACATGAAGTTGCCGCGAAAGTCCGGCAGGACGAGCACGTCCGGCCGATCGGCGACCCGCGGCCGGAGCTTCACGAAGCCCGGCTTGCCGCCGCGGTGCGAGACGTCGACGCCGTCGGCGCCGCCGTGTCCGCGCGCCGCGGCTGCCGCCGACGCGATGAAGAGCGTGTCGGCGCGCGCGACGATCGCCCGCGCGGCGTCGTCGAGCCGTGATGCGACCTGGGCGATGGGGCCGGCCGCTCGAAACGACGCGGGGTCGCGCCGCCACGTCGGGTTGCGCGCTTGGATGTACTGCGGGCAGTTCCCGAAGCTCTGGTCGACCTCGAGCGTGAAGCCGCCGTCGCCGACCGCGGCGACCGTGCCGTTCAGGCGGTTCCGGCGCCGGGTCGCGAGCTCGATGCCGAGCAGGCCGATCGGCGCGCCTATCACGAGCGCGCCGGCCAGTGGGTCGGCCGGCGCCGGCGACGCGTCGACGCGGAGGGTGCGCTCGTCCGCGGCGTGGACGAATCCCGGCGCGCCGACCAGCACCGACGCCCACGGGCGGCGGTCGGCGGCGAGGCTGCCGACCAGCACCATCGGCAAGCGCGCGAAGAGCTGACGGTGCTCGAGCGGCATCGCGTCGCGGATCATGGCGCGCCCGACCCGCTCGATGGGTCCGCGAACGCCGCAGCGCTCCTGCACCGCGATCTCGCCGGCGTGAAACGGCGCACGCCCGTGCCGTTCGGGGTCCGCGGCGGGTTTCGTCGTGTCGGTCATGGCGCGCACGGTAGCGCCACCCCTCGCATACGGGAAGCCGCTCCGTTGACACGTCCCCGTTCCGACGGGTGAAACGAAAGGTGCGGCGCTCGCCCGTCACTTCGCGCCGTAGCTCGGGTGTGGGGGTGCGACGTACGGGAAGCGGGGCAGAAACGCGACGTCGTTCTTCTTGCTCTTGTCGAGGATCGGACCGAGCGCCTTGGGGGTGAAGGCGAAGCTCGCGTCGCCGGTGAGCGGCGTATAGAGCGCGCCTGCCAACATCTCGAGCGTGATGTCGATCACGTCGTCAGCGAGACGGCGACCGTTCGGGAAGCCGCACAGGTCACCCCCGAGGAACCCGCGTTTGACGTCCGGCTTCGGCGCACACCGGCTGCCAGGAATGTTGGGTCGGTAGTCGGGCGCGACGTTCACCCGCAGCATCTCGGCCGGCACCCGGCCCGCGTTCGTGGGTCGGTTGACACAAAACCAACGGCGCGCCGCGATGGGCGGCGTCGCTCGGAGGGGCGGCGACGAGAACCGCGGCACAGAGAACGAGCATGGCCGCGATCGGCATCGCGTCACGGACTACGGAAGGCGTCGGCATTGCGGTCGACTACTGCCGGGCGATCCGCGCGGTCAAGCGTCCGGCGGTCACTCGCGCTCGCCGCGCTTGATGCCGACGGACAGCGCCGCCCGCCGCACGTCGGCCGTTCCCCGCTTCAGCGCTTCGTCGCCGAAGCGCGCGTGGATCGCGTCGACCGCGGCATTCAGCCGCGAGCGGCGCTGGTCGGTCTCGCCGCCGAGCGTCAGCGCCAGCTGGGTCTCGTCGCTCGGCTCGAGCTTCGTGACCGCCACCCCGACGAGGCGGATCGGCTCCCACGGCTCGACCCGTGCGAGCAGCGCGAGGGCGGCGTGCGCGATCGCGGTGCCGTCGTCGGTCGGACGCTTCAAGAGCAGCGACCGCGTCAGCAGCGGATACTTGCCGCCGCCGAGCGGGCGCGCGAGCTTCAGCTTCACGGTGACGCCGCGGCCGGCGACGCGGTCGTGGCGGAGCCGGCGCGCGACCGCGTCGGCGTGCGCACGGATCGGCCCGTCGAGCGCAGTACGCTCCACGACGTCGCGCGCGAAGGTGTTCTCCTCGCCATAGGACTTGGCCTCGCGATACGACTCGACCTCGCGCGCGTCTTCCCCACGGGCCAGGCGTGCTAGCCCCACCCCGAAACTGCCGAGCGCCGTGCGCAGCGTCTCGTCCGACGTCGCGGTGAGGTCGCCGATCGTCGCGACGCCGAGCGCCTCGAGGCGCCGCCGCGCAACCGTGCCGACGCCCCAGATGCGCCCGACCGGTAGCGGTGCCAGGAACGCGCGCACCTCGCCGGCGGCGACGACGCGGATCCCGTCCGGCTTCGCCACGTCGGTCGCGATCTTGGCGACCATCTTGACCGGGGCGATCCCGACCGACAGCGCGAGCCCGGTCGTGCCGCGCACCTCCGCGCGCAGCCGCTCGGCCGCCGAGACCGCGTCGCCGAGAAGGCGCGTCGTGCCGGTCAGGTCGAGGAACGCCTCGTCGAGCGAGAGCCCTTCGACGACGGGCGAGTAGTGCCGGAAGATCTCGAAGACGCGCCGGCTCTCGCGCCGGTACTTCGCCATGTCGCCCGGCAGGAAGACCGCATGCGGGCAGCGCCGGCGCGCCTCGAAGCCCGGCATCGCCGAGTGGATCCCGAACACGCGCGCCTCGTAGCTCGCCGCCGTGACCACGCCGCGCCCCGACGCGCCGCCGACGACGACCGGCTTCCCGCGGAGCTCCGGACGATCGCGCTGCTCGACGGACGCATAGAACGCGTCGAGGTCGGCGTGCAGGATGGTGCGCTGGTGCGGCACGGTGTGCCCCGTGCGAACGGCCTGCCCTACGCGTGCGATTGAAACAACTCGTCCCGGGTTTTTCCGGCGAGCGTGCTCTGCAGCTGCGCCAGCGCCTGGTCGGCGTCGGGCGCGAGCGCCATCAGATGATGCTCGGCGCGCACCATCGTGAGGTCGCACGGCACCGCCGTCACGAACCCGTTCGGGAGGGTCGACACCATCACGAAGAACGCCGTCCCGTCCTGGGCACGGAGCTGATACCACTCGACCTTCTGCACCACGTACGCTGCGTCACTCATGCCGACTCCTCCTTTAACACTACCGCTCGAGTTGACGTATCACGATCGTATCGGACGTCTGCACCTCCCTCGAACCTCTCCCTCTTTCTAAACGAGCACTGTATTCGTGCGCTACACGGCGCCGATCTCGTCGACGAAGTCCTGGTCGGCTTCGACGAAGCGGACATCCCTTGGAAGTTCCATGACGTCTTTCTGTTCGAGCTGAACGGCACGCGATGTAGTAGAACGCGAAGAAGGGACTCAACGATGAGCGCTCCAACTCGAGTCATGAAGCGAGTTGTCGGCACGGTCTGTGGACTCGCGATGGCCGCGGGATGCGCCACGAGCACGACCGCACGGCATCTTCCGCCACTCGAGACGGTGGCGCACGTCAACCTCTCGCGTTACGTCGGGACCTGGTACGAAATTGCCAACTTTCCACAGAGCTTCCAGCGCGGCTGCACCGCCACGACCGCGACCTATACGCTCCGCGTCGACGGGGACCTCGACGTGCTCAACCGCTGCCGCAAGGGCTCGCTCGACGGGAAAGAGAAGTCGGCGCTCGGACGCGCCCGCGTCGTCGATGGGACCACGAACGCGAAGCTCGAGGTGAGCTTCTTCCGCCCGTTCTGGGGCGACTACTGGATCATCGAACTCGCCGACGACTACTCGTACGCGGTCATCGGTCACCCCGGCCGCGACTACCTCTGGATCCTCGCGCGCACTCCGACGATGGCCGAGGCGACCTTCCAGGGCATCGTCGCTCGACTGCAGGCCAAGGGCTACGAGACCTCCCGCCTCGTGCGCACGCTGCAGGTCGCGGGGCCGCATCCCGATGCGAGCACGGCGCGAGCCGCGGAGCACAGCTGATGGGAGGCGCGTCTCAGCGCTTGCTCCTCCTGACCGGCGCGACGGGTTTCGTCGGTGGCGCGGTGCGGCCCGCGCTCGCGCGCGAGGGATGGCGCGTGCGGTGCCTGACGCGAGACGCCGCGCGGCCAAAGCGCGAGCCCACGCTCGACTGGGTGCAGGGCGACGTGGCTGAACTTTGGCTGCCACGGGACACCAGATGAAGCAGAAAGGAGCGTCCCAATGCCTCACGTCGTGATTGAAGAGGCCCGTGATCTCGCAGTCGCCAGCCAGGGCATCCAGCTCACGGCCCTGCGAAACGGGAGCGAGATCCTCAAGGTCGTCGATGTCTACCTGAACCGGTCGGGTCACACCGCGCTAGTGGAGTGCGTGGTGGTCGAAGAAGGACGCTCGCAGTCCTTCTTCGTGCAACTCTCGCAGAAGGACCGGCAGATCACCGTGCGACTGCTCCCGGCGACAGACCCCGAGAAGACCATCGGCGTGAAGCGAATCATGGGGCTCATCGCCAAGCAGCTTCACGAGTGCACTGCCGGAAGCCGATTTGGGAAGACCAACCTGCGGGAGTTCTTGCAGTGAGCGACTCCTGCGCAGGTGGTCGGCAGGATGAGCGCCGCCCAGTTGCTGCGGAGTGCGTGGTGCTCCTCTGGATGAACCGCATGCGCCCGCTCGGGAGCGACGGCCGGCGCATGATGCCCGGTCTGAGTCGATCAGCTCTTCGTCTTGAGGCTCGACTCGTTGGCCCGGATGAACGCGCGGATGCTTCTCCGCCTCCCGCATGAGCAGCCCGTTCTCGCGCAGCCAGGCCTCAGTACGCCGCATCCCCTCGAAGAGATCGACCGCGGGACGGTAGCCGAGCACTGTCCGGGCCTTTTCGATCGAGTAGCCGCCGCGGCGCGCGATGTAGCGGACCGCGTCGGGGCTGACGTCGCCACCACCGCTCGTCGACGCCGTTCGGTGATCGCCCGGGAACGCCAATTTAGTGAGCATCGACGCGGACGAGATCGAGGACGGCCCGCGCGACTTGATGGTACAGCGGCCCGGTGGGGTGATTCGTATCCGTTCGTTGAACCGCGTGGCTGACGTCTGGTGCGTGGTGGCGTACATCTCGACGCCACGATGGCACGCGAGACGAGAGTGGAATGGGCGGGTCGGATCACCCGCTGGCAGCGCAGTCGCCTGACGGCGGCGCAGTTTGCGGCGCGTGAGGGCGTCAATCCGTGGACGTTGACGTTCTGGAAGTGGAAGCTCGGCCGCGATCAGCGAGCGACGGGCCGCGGGATCCGGGCGGAGACGGGACCGTCGGGTTTGTCGAAGTGCTGCGCGCCGCGACGACGCCCGCCGCCCCCGCACCCGCGTTCGAGGTGGTGCTGCCCGACGGGTATCGCATCGGCGTCCCCGCGGGATTCGATGGCGGCACGCTGCGGGCTCTGCTCGACGTCCTCGAGCGGCGGCGATGATCCCGGCCGACGTCCGGATCTTTCTCTGCACCGCGCCCGTCGATATGCGCCGGTCCTTCGATGGCTCGCGCTCGCGGCGCGCGAGCGCCTCGGGCAGGATCTGTGCCGGACGGCAGGACAGCAGGACAAAGCTGATGAACGTCCGACTTCGGGGGTTATGTGCCGCTCACCGAAGGGAGGACCGAGCGAAGACGCGGCTAGAAAGTCCTATCACCTCAAAGGACATCGTTGCGTGTGGTCGGGGTCTAACGCGCAACTTGCGAGCACTGATCCAGATCGAAGGCGGGCCCAGACGCGACGAGGCGGCATAGCGAGGAGGAGACGCGATTCCGTCAACGAGGGGCGCCAGGAAGATTCGACCGCGTGTCCCGTGGGTCGGTGAGTGCCCTCAGGCTTCGAACGGGTTTCTCGCATCCAGGAAATCGAATTTTCGGAAGTCACGGTCGTTGGTGTAGATCACGCGCACGTCGTGTTGCAGGAGCAACGCTGCCAGGTGCGCGTCAGGCACCAGATTGCCGCGGGCTGGTACGGCGCCGGTCACCCGTCGATAGCAGGCCCAGAATCCTTCTTCCTCAGCGAGCGCACGGACCATGGGCAGCGCGAGCAATGCCTCGACATTGGCCATCGCCGTGCCGGGTGGCAGCGGCCGGCTGAACACGCCCGGATGCGTGGCGATCCGTAGATAGGCCGTGATGGTCGGCCATCCGAAACACATGACCTCCGAACCTGCCGCACATTCACCGAGAAAATTCCTGGCCCGACGATGATGCGGGCTTGCTTCGTCCGAAGCGTACAAGAGTACGTTGACGTCGAGCGCGTAGCTCACTCGCGCCCGGTCTCGAGCGCGTCGTACACCGCATCGCGATCGGCCAGATCCACCTTGGCCTTCATCGCCTGCGACCCCCATGCGAACGGAGGTGCGGCGAGTTGGCGCCGGGGACGCGCGCCGAGTGCCTGCGCCAAGAGGTCGGAGACCAGGCGTCCCAGCGTCTTCTTCTCCGTGCGTTGGAGGCGCTTGAGCTCTTTCAGGAGAGGAGTGTCGATGTCGAGGGTCGTTCGGGCCATGATGCGTGATGCTAAGGAACTAGACATCAGATGTCAACTACGGACTCGGAGCTCATCCTCCGGAGCCGTCCTCGCTCCAGAGGTGCGTGCGAGTTTCCGCGACGACGACGTGGGTGAGCAGCAGCAGGGAGATCAGGTTGGGAATCGCCATGAGCGCGTTCGTGATGTCGGATGCCGCCCACACGGCCGGCAGCGGCGCGACCGAGCCCACCATCACGGCGATCACCCAGAGCACGCGGTATACCGCGACCGATCGGGTGCCGAAGAGATACTCGCACGCCTTCTCACCGTAATACGCCCAGCCGAAGATCGTCGCGACCACGAACGTCAGGAGCCCGACGGTGAGAACGATCGGGCCGACCACCGGGATGGCGTTGAACGCACGCGCGGTGAGCTGCGCTCCGCCGTACCCGTGCACCCATTCGCCCGATTGCACGACCACGAGGCCGGTGAGCGCGCACATGACGACCGTGTCCCAGAAGACGCCGCTCGACGAGACGAGGCCTTGCCGCACCGGGTTCGTCGTCTGCGCCGCGGCCGCCACGATCGCGGCGCTCCCCATCCCCGCCTCGTTCGAGAAGAGCCCGCGCGCGACGCCGAAGCGCATCGCCTCGCGAACGCCGGCGCCGAGAAAGCCGCCGATCGCCGCTTGCCCCGTAAAGGCCGTCGACACGATCAGCCAGATCGTGTTGGGGATCTCCTTGACGTTCATCGCGAGGATGACGAGGCACCCCACGACGTTGAAGATGGCCATGAACGGCACGAGCTTCTCGCAGACCGCGGCGATCGAGCGGATTCCGCCGAGGATCACGAGCCCGGTGAGCAGCATCATGAGACCGCCCGACATCCACGTCGGCACGCCGAAGGTGTCGTGGGCGAGGGTCGCCAGCGAGTTCGCCTGCACCATGTTGCCGATGCCGAACGCGCTGACGGCCGTGAACGCCGCGAACAACAGGCCGAGCCAGCGGCTCTTGAGCCCGCGCTCCAGCACGTACATCGGACCACCGGCCATCGTGCCGTCGGCGGCGGTGACGCGGTACTTCACCGACAGGACGCCCTCCGCGTACTTGGTCGCGATCCCGAAGACGCCGGTCAGCCAGATCCAGAACACGGCCCCGGGTCCACCCGACGCGACCGCCGTCGCGACACCCACGATGTTGCCGGTGCCGATGGTGGCCGCGAGCGCGGTTGCGAGCGCCGCGAATTGCGACACGTCGCCCTGGCCGCCGGCGTCGCTCTCGAGCGAGATCTTGATCGCTCTCCCCATATGACGCTGGATAAAGCGCAGGCGGAACGTCAGATATACATGCGTGCCGAACAGCAGGATCAACATGGGCGGCCCCCAGATCAATCCGGCGGCGTGCTCGAGCCACTTGGTCAGAGCGTCCATCCCCACCTCCTCCCGCGCTTGCGCACTTACAACAGCGCGTAGCGGAGCACGATCAGGATGGCCAGCGCGTAGGCCACCGCCGACGCCTCGCGCGCCCGCCCCGGGAGCAGCTGAGGAGCGGCCGGGCGATCGATCGGCACGCCCCCGCCGATCATGCGGACGAGCGGCGTGCAGAAGAGCGCCACGAGGAATCCGGCGGCGGTCACCAGATTCGCGCTACCGGTACGCTGCCGGGCCACCTTCACGGGTGACGGACGATCATCACCTCGAAGCGCCCCGACGGCCCGACGTACCACGACGCGATCCAGCTGGTGAGCGAGACGACGAGCGCGCCGAGCAGCGCCGACCCGAAGCCGGCGAGCGTGAAGCCGTCGAGGAGCGCCGCCACGAGCCCGAGCATCGTCGCGTTCACGACCCAGAGGAAGAACCCGAGGGTCACGACCGTGATCGGGAACGTCAGCAGCACGATCAGCGGCCGGACGAACGCGTTCACGATGCCCAGGAGCACCGCCGCAACGAGAAGCGTCCCCGCGCCGTGGATCTCGACGCCCGGCACGAGCGCCTGCGCGAGCCAGAGCCCGGCGGCGGCGATCAGGAGGCGGACGAGGAAGCCCGGCATGGCGCTCGGCTCACGCCTCCTTCGGCTTCATCATGTTGCCGACGAGCCGGGTCGTGACGCTCGCCGGCAGATGCCGGTAGAGGCCGGCGGCGACCGCATTCATCATGCCGTTCACCAGCACCGAGCGCTGGCCGACCGCGGCGATCGCCTGCTCGGCGACCTGATCCGCCGTCATCCACGCGAACGCCGGAATGTTGCTCGTGTCGACGGTGTCGACCTTCTCCTGGAACTCGGTCCGGGTGAAGCCGGGGCAGACGCAGAGCACGTGGACGCCGGTGCCGCGCACCTCGGCGGCGAGCGACTCGGAGAAGCTCAGCACGAACGCCTTCGTCGCGCAGTACGTCGCCATGAACGGCCCCGGACCGAAGCCCCCGACCGACGCGACGTTCATCACGGCGCCGCGGCGGCGCTCGACCATCGCCGGCAGGAAGCGCCCGGTGAGCTCGACCAGCGCCGACACGTTCAGCTGGATCTCCTCGAGCTCGCGCGCAACCGGAAGCTCGTGGAACCGGCCGTGCGTGCCGAAGCCCGCGTTGTTGACGAGCCAGTCGACGACGATGCCGCGCCGTTCGACCTCGGCCTGCAGTGCCGCGCCGGCGCCGGGCTTCGTCAGGTCGGCCGTGATCACCTGCACGTCGGTGCCGTGCGCGGCGCGAAGCTCGCCGCCGAGGCGTTCCATCTTGTCGGTGCGGCGCGCGACGAGCGCCACGGGGCGGCGCTCGGCGGCGAGCCGGCGGGCGAGCGCCTCGCCAATGCCGCTCGAAGCGCCGGTGATGAGAGTAAAGTCTTGCGCCATTGGAATTCTCCTTTTGGGCGGTTCGCGCGCAGTCAGCTGCGCGAACGGCGGGGGACGCTATGCTCCCAGTCGGCGAGGATCGCGCGCAAGGCGGCGATGAACGCGAGCGGCTGGTCGAGGATGAGGTGGTGGTAGGCCTGCGGGATCTCGACGATCGGCGCGTTCCGATCGAGGAGCCCGTACATGTAGTCGGCGATCTCGGGCGGCACGAGGTAGCTGAGCTCCCCACGGAACACGCAGACGCGGCAGCGCACGTGCGCCAAATAGTCGCTCATGGGCACGAGCGACGTCTTGATGAACACGCGCGGGTCGAACTTCCAGCTCCACCCCGCATCGGTCTTCGTGAGCGAGTGGCGCGCCACGTGGTCGACGATGAACTTGTTCTCACACGGCTGGGGCGGGATCAGGTGGAAATGCTGAATCGCGGTCTCGATGTCGGCGTAGGTCTTCGGGTTGCGAAAGGCGCGGCCGCGCGCCCCCTCCTCGCTCTCGGGGTCGGGCCGGCGGACGGGCGAGTCGACGATGATCGCGCCCGCGAGCCGGTCGCCGTAGAGCGACGCGGCGACGATGCTGACGAAACCGCCGAGGCTGTGGCCGACGAGCACCGGCGCCCCGATGATGGCGGCGTCGGTCGCGACCGCCATCACCTCGCGCGCCCACACCTCGCGGGGATACTCCTCGCGCCGGCCGCTGTCGCCGTGACCGCTGAGCTCGGGTGCGACGACGTGGTACTGCGACGCGAGCTGCGGTGCCAGGAAGCTCCACCACTCGGCATGCGCCGCGCCGCCGTGCACGAGCACGATGCCGGGTTTCGCGGGATCGCCCCAGCGGAGATAGCGGATGCGACACCCTTCGGCCTCAACGAAGCGCTCCTCGCGCGGCGCCGAGAGCGCGTCGGTAAACCATCGGGGCGCCTCGGGCCGATCCGCCATCGCATTCGTGAAATCTCTTTCCGCCGGGAGATGCAAGCGCCCGTACCCCTTGCCGCAGCTCGCGACGCCCGCCAAGGTGCGGGCGAGGAGCAAATGCCATGAGCGACGTCTGCGATCTCACCGAGAAGGAATGCGTTCCCTGCCGCGGCGGCGTGCCGCCGCTCAAGGGCAAGGAGCTCACCGACCTCCAGCAGCAGCTCGGCCACGATTGGCAGGTCGTCGACGAGCACCATCTCGAGAAGGAGTTCGCGTTCCCCGACTTCAAGAGCGCGCTCGCCTACACGAACGAGGTCGGCGCGCTCGCCGAGGCGGAGGGGCATCACCCCGACATCCTCGTCGCCTGGGGGAAGGTGAAGATCACGCTCTGGACCCACAAGATCGACGGGCTCACGGAGAGCGATTTCATCCTCGCCGCGAAAGCGGAGCAGCTACCGCGCTGAGCGCGCCGTTTCGGCGCACTTCACCGATGCGAGCGGCGCGCTTTTGACTGGTCGACGCTCGCGCAACGCCGATGCTCACGTGAACGCGTCAGCGGACGCTCACGTCTTTGCGGTACGCCGCTTGCACCCGGCTCGCGCACTAACTTCGCGAGATCGGAGCGATCGTTGCCGCACACCACGCACTGTCATCGTCCTCTGCCCGGCAAACTGTCATGCCGAACGCTCAGCGTGGCGCTCGCGCTGCTGAGCGTCCTCACACCGTCACTTCGCATGGCGAGCGCGATCGAGATTCCGCCCGCGGGTGCGAGCGCCTTCGTGCAAACGTCCGGCCCGAACGCGGGGATCGGCATCGGCGACTTCTACACGAGCGTCGGCGGGGCGAACGACAGCGCCGGACATCTCATCGACATCGACGTGCCCTGCACGTGGCCGAGCGCGTCGACGGTGACGATCGCCCTCTACGATCCCGAGTCGCAAACCCCCGATCCGAGCTCGCCGGCGGCGGTCGACGAGGTCCGCACCGGCGCCGACACCACCACCTTCACGCTGACGGCGCCTGACGGCGTGGTCATCGGACCGCTCACGTACACGCCGGCCGGCGGCACCAACGGCCTCTGGGTCGAGCTCGCGACGTTCACGCCGGGGACGAGCGGCTGGGGTTGCGGCACCTACGTGCTCCGGACCACCACCTCGAACGACGACGACAACGCGTGGCGTCTCCAGGTGTCGCACGACCCCGATTGCTCCGTCTCGCCCGGCACCTGCAGCGCGCTCGGCGGCGCGACCTCGGCGTTGCTCGACGACGGCGACGAGACCGACGACGTCGACGGTCTCGCGGCGAGCGGCGACGAGCTGCTGATCGGCCTCGAGCGCACGAGCTTCCAGCACGCAGCCGCCTCGTGTCAGGACTTCTCGTTCTTCGTCGACGGCAACGTGTCGCCGCTCACGCTCAACAACTTCGACATGGACAACAGCACGAGCATCACCTACACGCCGCCCGCCGGATCGTCGTACGCGCCGAGCGTCGCCGGCAGCGTGTCGCAGAACGCGCTCTGGAACACGCCGACCCCGCCGGCGCCGAGCGGGCCGCCGCCGGCGCGGGTCGGCGACAGCCTCGCGATCGACGCCGACGACGTCGGATGGTGGACGGCGACCGTCTGCATCAGTGCCGGCAACCAATACATCTTCGAGGCGATGCAGGGCTCGACGAAGTACTTCGATCAGCCGCCGACGCCGGTGATGACACTCGGGCTGACCGACGGCGTCGCGACGACGACCGTCGGAGCGACCCTCACGTACACGCTCTCGTTCGCGAACACGTCCGACGGCACAGCGACGCCCGGTGCCGCGCTCGCCGTCACGCTCACCGACCCTCTGCCCGCGAACGCGAGCCTCGTGAGCTGTACCGTGAACGCGCCGTACACGGGGGCGTGCACCGGCACGACGACCCTCACGATCACGCTCGACCAGCCGGTCGCGGCGGGCGCGAGCGGCACCGCGACGGTCGTGGTCACGGTGACCGGCGACGGGGGCGGCAGCATCGTGAACCCGGCGACGCTCGACTACCAGGACATCGCGGGCAACCAGTACTCGCCGGAGCTCGCGAGCGACACCGACACGATCACGCTTCCGACGGCGACGCCGACCGCGACGGTCACCGCCACGGCGACGGCCACGGCGACCGCGACGCCGACGGCGACCGTGACCGCCACCGAGACGGCGACGGTCATGCCGACGCCGACCGAGACCGCGACCGACGTGCCGACCGAAACCCCGACACCCACCGAAACCGCGACCGCCGCGCCGACGGAAACCGCGACGCCGACCGCCCTGCCGACCGCGACGACGACGCCGCTGCCTTCGACGACGCCGACGCTCGTCGCGACGCCCGCCCCCACGCCGACGTCGTCGACCTGCGGCAACGCGATCGTCGATCCGCTGGAGGAATGCGACGACGGCAACGTCGACGATTTCGACGGCTGCGCCGCCGATTGCACGAGCGAGCTCATCGCTGGCGGCGGCGCGTGCGGCAGCAACTTTCACATGCGCGACTGCTACCAGGAGTTCCGCACGGTCCCCGTGCCGGCGCGCGACGCACGGGACCGCCTGCAGCCGCGGCTCGAGTGCACCGACGACGACCCGAGCTGCGACTTCGGCGCCGAGCCGGGCGACGGGGCGTGCACGTTCCGGGTGACCCTCTGCCTGAACGTGAGCGAGCGCCGCTTCATGTGCGACGCCTCCGACGTCGCGTCCGTGACGTTCAAGCGTGACGCGACCACCGACGGCATCCGTGAGCCGATCGCGCTGGCACTCGCCGAGCTCGGTGCCATCCCCCTCAGCGAATGCCGGAATCGCAACCGCCGGTTCCGGACGGTGTGCAGCCACGACACCGAGTGCGACACGGCGCCGGGAAGCGGCGACGGCGACTGCCGCGACATGCACATGGTCTTCCAGCCGCCGCTCGCGACCCCGGACGCGTGCACCGACGAGGTGCTCATCCGGGTGCCGCTGCGCGCGGGCCGGAGCGGAATGCGGAACGGGCGCGCAACGGTGACGCTGTCGTTCATGCCCGCGGACCACCCGGTCGGCGGCCAGCGGGCGGCGGACACGGACGCGCTCAGGCTCACCTGCCGCCCTGGGTCGGAGTAGCGTACGACGCGAGCCGCGACTAGGCTCGCCTCATGACGGACGACGCCTCACGCATTAAACCCGAGAAGATCGACGCCGCCATTCGCGAGGAGCGTGATCGCATCGTCGTGGCGCTCCGCGCCCTCGCCGATCGCATCGAGAACGCGCCGGTCGAACGCCTCTCCGGTGGCGTCGCCTGGGTCGCGACCGCCGCCGACTCTCTCATCCGCACGATCGAGCGCGCGCTCGCCCGCTGAGGCGCGCGCCGGGAGGACGACATGTCGACACTGCTTCTCATCATCATCTTGCTGATCGTGCTCGGTGGGTTGCCGCAGGTGAGCGGCCACGGCATGGGCTACGGCCCGTCCGGAATCGGCGGGATCATCCTGCTGATCCTGCTCATCATGCTGTTGACCGGCCGGCTCTGACACCCGCCGCTCGAGCTACACCACCGTGACCGCGACGCCGCGCTCCTTCATGAGCGCAGCAACGTCGCCCGCGAGGAGGCGCGCCGCCGACTCGTCGCCGCGGAGGTGCGCGTCCATGTGGGCGAGCCCGAGGCCGCGGACATAGGCGTACGCACCGTCGGGCGCGCAGAGCTCGCCGATCGGTTTGATGCTGCTCGCGACCTGATCGAAGATCGGCGGCGGCATCATCCGGAAGAGCTCGTGGATCTGCTCCATCTGGTCGCAGAAGTGCATGTGGTCGGCGTTGTCGAGGATGACCATGCGCTTCGGCGAGATCGTGCGGTCGTAGAGCTCGCGGACCCCGCGGAGCGGGAGGATCGTGTCGGACTCGGCGGCGAGGAAGAGCGTCGGCACCTCCCGATCCCACTTGAGGTCGAGCGCGCGCTGGAGCGGCTCGCCCGGGAGCGGCGTCCAGCCCCCCGCCGGCGCCAATGCCAACGCCGCGCGGACGCGCGGCTCGCGGCCGGCGACCATGAGCGTCGTCCAGCCGCCGAAGCTGTGACCGCTCATGCCGACGCGCCCGGCGTCGACCTCCGGAAGACCGTCCGCCCCTGCGAGCACCTGGTCGAGGACGAAGCTCACGTCGGCGGGACGCTGCGGGATGATCTCGGAGAGGATGGCACCGGGGTCGGGCGCCGCCCCGCCCATCTGCGCCTGCATCATCATCTGCACGGTTTCGAAGATGGTGTTGCCAGCGTGGTCCATGGCGGCGACGACGTAGCCGTGGCTCGCGAGGTGGGTGCAGAGGAACGTCGATTGCCGGCGGTGCGCCCCGAACCCGTGCGAGAACAGCACGAGCGGATAGCGGCCGGCGCGCGGCGCGGCGGCGCGTACGGCGTCCTGCCACCCGGGCGGGAAGCCCGGGATCAGCTCGTAGGTGTCGCGAGTGGCTTCCGCGAGATCCTGCCCGCGGTGCGCTTCGGTCGCCGGGTACCACGCCTCGACCGTGGAGAGTCGACCGTCGCGCGACGGATCGCTCCAGTTGAAGGTCCTGACGCCGACGGGGAGAGTGCCGCGCTCGAAGGGATCGTAGGCCATGCATCTCTTGAAGCGCGCCCGCGCCGGGAGATCAAGCGGCGTCGCGCGGGGTCGACGACGGTCCCCGCCGACGATACGCGTGGCCAGGCGATGCGCACGGGGGCGCGATGCGAAGGACCGCGAATTCACTTCGCGGTCCGAGGCCCATCGGAGCACGGCCGCGAAGCGGCCGCGCGCACGGGGGCGAAATGCGAGTAATCTCCTGGAACGTGAACGGCATCCGCGCCTGCGCGCGCAAAGGCATGCTGAAGTGGCTCGCGATCTCGGATGCCGAGGTGCTCGGCCTCCAGGAGACGCGCGCCGAGCAGGACGAGTGCCCGCCGCTGCTCCGCGCCCCGCACGGGCTCGCGCACTGCGCCTGGGTCGCGGCGCGCTCGCGGCGCGGCTACAGCGGGGTCGCGCTCTACAGCGTCGAGCCGCCGGCGCACCTCGAGCGCTCCCTCGGCATCGAGGACTACGACCGCGAGGGCCGCTTCGTCCTCGCCGAGTTTCCGACGTTCCTGGTCGCCAACGTCTACTTCCCGAAAGGCAGCGGCATCGGTCGCGACAACAGTCGCGTCTTCTACAAGCTCGGCTTCACCGAGCGCGTTTTCCGCGCGATGGACGAATGGCGGCGCGCGACCGGCAAAGGCGCGGTCGTGATGGGCGACTTCAACATCGCGCCGACGCCGATCGACCTCGCGCGTCCGCGCGGCAACGAGGGCACAAGCGGCTTCCTCCCCGAAGAGCGCGCCGCCTTCGCCCGCATCCTCGACGGCGGCTGGGTCGATACCTTCCGGAGCCTGCACCCCGACGAGATTCGGTACACATGGTGGAGCCAGCGTCTCGGCGTCCGCGACCGCAACATCGGCTGGCGCATCGACCACGTGCTGGTGTCGGAGGACCTGCTGCCGCGCGTCCGCGCCGCCCACATCTGGGACCACGTGCGCGGATCGGATCACTGTCCGGTCGGCATCGACCTCGACTGCTGACGGCGATCGCCGGCTGCCGCACCGTCCGTCGTTTCTCCGTTCCATTTCGACGCAGGTCGCGGCCTTTCTCCGGGTGTGGCGTTGCCTTTCGGACGGCGGTCGACGAGGACGGCGCATGCGTGACGGCGATGCGGTCGTGCTCGTACCTGGCCTTTTCGGATTTCACGAGTTCGGCACAGGCACACCTCGCATCGCGTACTTCGATCGGGTGATCGACCGGCTGCAGGTCGCGACCGGGATCCCGGCCGACCGATTCTTCGTGCACGAGCCGGCGCCGACGGGGCCGCTCTGGATCCGCGTGTTCGCGCTTTTCGAGCTCGTCGCCAACGTGCTGGCATCGACGCCGGGCAAGAAGCGGGTCGAGCGCGTCCATCTCATCGGGCACTCGACCGGCGGCGTCGATGTCCGCCTCCTCGCCAACACCAAGTATCACTGGCCGGACGAGCCTGACGCGGCGAAACGCGACCATCTGCTTCGGAGGGTCGCCTCCGTGATTCCGATCTCGGCGCCGCTGCGCGGGACCCCGATCGCGCGCCGGCTCCGAGGTGCGCTGGAGTTCGTGATTCCCGACATCTTCCTTCTCAGCATCCTCGCCAAGCAGCAGCAGCGGTTGAAGCTCTCGGAGAGCATGCTCATGCTCTACACGTCCATCTTGCACGGCGTGAGCGGCGGCGGGCCGCGGGAGGGCGTATTGCGCTTGCTCGGCGGCCTCGATCACGAGGCGGCGATCGAAGTCGGGCATTTCCTCGGCAGGATCGTCGAGGACCACCCGCTCATCGACGAGCTCACGCCGCTCGCGATGGAGCGGCTGAACGAGCGGATCGCGGAGGGCGACGTCCACCCGCTGCATTGCTTCGTCACGGTCTCGCCCGCGCCGTCGGCGTGGAACGGGCTCATCGCCGGCGTGACCCTGCGTCAGCTGCAGTGGGCGATCTACGCGTTCGCGTACGGGGTCACCTGCCCGGACGACGCCGACGCGGCGAGGCTCGACGTTCCGCGCGGCCCCGCGATCGGCGTCGGTCAGGACGACTGGGAGCTCGTGCGGGAGCTGCTGGCGCCGGACGCGAGCGACGGCATCGTCCCAGCGGGCGCGCAGACGCTCGACGGCAACGCCGCGGGGATCGTGGCGGGCGACCATCTCGACGTCATCGGACACTTCGAGTCCGAAGCGTTCAACGGCACGACGGTCTTCAAGTCGGGCTCCGATTTCGACGATGCGCGCTTCGACGCCGTCTGGAACGCCGTCGCCAACGTCATATCGCGTTGAGGGGAGGGGCGGAGGAGAGAGCGAGCCACCGTGGAATCCACGGTGGCTCGCTCGTCACTCCGCGCAGCCCGGGCAGTGCGTCAGCACCTCGTCGACGACGGTGCGCGCGCTCGCGTAGAGGTAGCCGGCCTCGCGCGCGCCCTGGGCGGCGGCACACGCGCGATCGCCCTTGCCTGCCGCCTGCGCCGCGCGCAGCACGAGCTCCCACGCCCGGACGGTCGGGCGGAGCGCCAGGTTCCGCTCGGCATAACCGAGCGCGCGCGCGGGGTCGTTCCCGGCGGCGAGCCAGAACTCCGCCGCGTGGTCGGCGAACGCTTCCGGGTGCTTCGTCATCAGCTCGTCGTAGCGGGCGGCGGCACGGTCGCGGAACGGTGTGGCCTCGTCGGCGCGGCCCGCCTCGATGAGGATGCGGGCAAGCTGCGCGGCGTAGTCGGGGTCCTCGGAGCGCTCGGCGAGGGGACGCAGCAGCGCGATCGCCTGGTCCGTGTGTCCGAGCGCCGCCTCGACCTCGGCAAGATGCCCTTGCGCCTGCGCGTGCTGCGGCAAGCGCCGGTGCGCGGCCGCGAGGAGCTCGCGCGCCCGTGCGTGATCATCCTCGCGCATCCACACGAGCCCGCGCTGGAACTCGATCCATGCGACGGGAAACGGTGACACGTCTCGGTAGCTCGCGAGGGCGGCGGCGAAGAGTCGCTCGGCCTCGTCGAGCTCGCCACGCGCGGCGCGGAGCGTCGCCTCGCCGCCGAGGGTCAGGATGTCCGGCCGGCGCTCGGCGAGATGCCGCCGGATGGCGAGCGCCTCGGTGTCCTTGCCGGTCGCCTGCAGGATCCCGACGCGGACGGCGTCGGCCGCGCTCGCGAGGGCTCCGCGCCGTACGGCCTCGTCGACGTCGGCAAGCGCGTCCGTGAAGCGGTGGAACGTCGCACGGGTGCGGGCGCGGGCGAGCAGCGCGGTCGGATCCGACGGCGCCTCGGCCACGAGCGCGTCGGCGATCGCCGCAGCCGCCTCGTAGTCGCCGACCCTGCCGAGGATCTGGCCGCGCTGCATGAGCAGATCGGCCTGGCTCGCCCGCTCTTGTACCGACAGCGGACGGCTCTGCGCGAGCCGTTCGGTGCCGGCGATCTGCGCGTTCAAATTATCGACGGCGATCGACCCGTCGGTGGTGCGGCGGGCGGCGCCGGACGGGCGCGCGCTGGGTATCCTCGACCCGCCCGGCGCGGTCGGTGGGCGGGCCGTCGCCGGGTCGCTCCCCATGTCGGCGATCGGACGGCCCGGAGACGGCACGCCCCCCGAGCCCGAGGGCCCGGAGGGCGTGTCACGACATCCAAGACCGGCGACGAGCGCTGCGGCGACGAGCGCATGTCGCCGCGACGCTCCTCGCGTCATCGTCAGTTCGGTGTATCGAGGTACGGAAACGCCGTGAGCGACGCGGTACCGTCCGCGTCGACGGGCACGCCGTCGGTCACACCGGTGAGTGCGCCGATCGCGAGCACGGAGTACGTGACGTCGATCGTGTCCTCGAGCGGGGTACGGCCGCCGCAATCGTCGTTGGTGATGCCGACCGCGTTGCCCGCCACCCATCTACTCATCCGCATGTCCTACCTCCTAGGCGCGGGCGTGGACGATCCACGCGACCGGAGCTTTGTTCTCGAAGATACGCGCGAGAGTCAAGGATTGGATGTGGCGTCAGACGACGACTTCGAGCAGCGACGCCTCGCCCGGGACCCCGATGCGGAGCGGGAAGCCGTAGAACCCCGTCCCGCGGTGGACGTATAGCCGGTTCGAGCCGTGACCGAAGAGGCCGTGGTCGGGCCATCCCGTCCGCGACAGGACCGTCCAGTCGAGGCCGAAGCTCACGAGGCCGAGCTGACCGCCGTGCGTGTGTCCCGAGAGCGTGAGGTCGACCTCGCCGGGCGGGATGTGGCGAAAGATGCTGGGATCGTGGAGCAGCAAGAGCCGCAGGTGATCCGCCCGCCGCGGGTGGATGCGCAACAACTGTTGGATGTGCTCGCGCCGGCCCTTGCCGACGTAGTCGGCGCCGACGATCTGCACGCTCCCGGCGGGAGTCTCGACCGCCACCTCCTCGTCGAGGAGGATGCGGACGCCGTTCGCCGTGAGCGCGGCGTGCACTTCCGCAGGCGCGCCGCGGTCGTGATCGTGATTGCCGAACACGGCAAACGTCTTGCCGGACGCGTGCCGCAGCGGCGCCAGCGCGGCGGTGAGCGCGCCACGGCTGCCGCTACCCTCCATCGTCAGGAAGTCGCCGGTCAGCAGCACGAGGTCCGGGTCATGTCGGAGGAGGTCTTCGATGACGCTCCGGAGCTTCGCGACCGGCTGCCACGGTCCGAGATGCGGGTCGGCGATCTGCACGATGCGGAGCGGCCGGTGGGCGAGCACGGGCGGCTCCCTGCGTCCACTCCGATAGCGCTCGATCGGGAGCCGGGTGACGGTCAGCGGGCGGGCGTCGCTCGGCACGACGCGGACGATCTCGGCCGCGGGTCGGAGCGACGTCACGACCGACGCGACCGCGACCGCGAACGGCACGAGGTCGAGCCAGCGGAGCAGCGCGGTGCCGGCCTGGACGTCGAGCGCGCCGAGCACGAGCCGGACGGGGACGAGCGCCAGCAGCCATACCCCGGAGAGCGCGCCCGCCGCGACGAACACCATGCCCGGGATGCTGACCGCGTACCGGAACGCCGGCGCGCGCAGCTGGGCGGTCACGAGCGAGCCGAGGTGCAGCGCCGCCGCGGCGAGGCCCCAGAGAAAGGCCGCAGCGAGCACGGGCGCGAGGGCCGGCGAAGCCAGCGCCAGATAGCGCTCGTGCATGACGACCGCGCCCGGAAGGGCGATCGTCAGGATCACGGCGGCGAAAATGCCGTAGACGCGGCCGCGGGCCGCCCACGCGTACGTAGGAATCCCGAGCGCCGTCACGACGACCAGCGCTCGGAACCAAAAGGTCAACGGTCGAGGAGCTCCACGCGCTCGGCCTTCTCGAAGGTCGCGCGCAGGCCGTCGTAGTCCTCGGCCGTGAAGGGCAGGTACGCGGTCGAGCCGCGGGTCCGCCAATAGAGCGGCGCGTCGGGCAGGCGGCGCCGGCAGAAGTGCACGCCCTTCAGGTTGCGGACGAGGATTTTCGCGGTGCCGGTGTAGTCGAACTCGTCGACGAGCCGGATGAAGTCCGGGAACCACTTCCGGTCCATGCTACCGCCGCTCACCTGCTGCTCGCAGTACTCGTAGAAGGCCTGCGGGTCGAAGCGCGTACCCTCGCGGAGCTTGAGGGCCGCCATGACGAGCTCGTCGGAGACCGCGCACGGCACGCCGTACGCCGCCGCGAGCACCACGTCGGGATGCTCCTGCAAGAGCCGCGCGACCTGGAGCGCCGAGAAGTTCTCGCCGTCCTTGCGGATCCAGTCGTCGGTGCGGCCGTCGAAGTAGAGGAAGCGCTTGCCGTCACGCTCGAGCACGTGGCCGAGATCGCCCGAGTGGTACACGCCGTCGCGGAATTTGCTGGTGTTCGCGTCGGGGTTGTCGAAGTAGCCCTGGAAGAGGCTCGTGTCGGCCGCGACGCGGCAGATCTCGCCGACCGCGTCGTGGTAGTTCAGGATCTTGCCGTCGGTACCGAGCTCGGCCGGTGGGCACTCCTGGCCGCGCTCGTTCAGGATCTTCACGGCCGGGTCGGTGATCTCGCCGACGCTGCCGCGCGGGTCGCCCTTCCGGCGGAACGTCGAGATCGCGGCCTCGGTCGAGCCGTAGAGCTCGAACATGTCCTCGAGCCCGAACCAGTCCATGAACTTGTCGATGTCGGGCGGCGCAGCGCCGTTGCCGACCGCGTACCGGAACCGGTTCTTCGGGTGGTTGGTGATTTCGGCGTGGATCTTCGCGACGTCACCGCCGTACTGCTTCTCGAGCGCCGTGAGCACGTAGTGCACGGGCTCGCCCACGTAGTTCCAGTAGGTCACGCCGTAGCGGAAGACGTCGGGCGTGAACTTGCTGGCGCTGAAGCGCTCGTTGATGCCCATCGCGCCGCCCGCCCAAAATGCCGGCATCATGCCGACGAAGATCGCGTTCGAGTGGAAGAGCGGCATGCAGGCGTAGCCGACGTCGTCCTGGCCGAGCCCGAGGTTGGTCGAGACGCCGAGCCCGACCGCGCAGAGCTTCATGTGGTTGTTGTTGATGCCCTTTGGAAGACCGGTCGTGCCCGACGTGTAGATCACCATCAGGTTGGTGGTGGGCTCGACCTCGACGGCCGGCGGCTCGAGCGCGGTCCCGACGGGTCCGACCTCCTTCTCCATGGCGGCGAGCCAGTCGTTGCCCACGGGCAACGCGGTCGGGTCGTCCGGCGTGCCCCGCAGCACCAGGATGTTCTCGGAGGGAACCGTCGTGAGCTGCGCGCGGACGCGCTCGACCTCGGGCAGCAGGCGTTCGTCGACGATCAGGATGCGCGCGCGCGACTGGTTCACGACCCCGGCGAGCGTCTCGCCGCGGAGGCCCGTGTTGATGCCGAAGAGCGTGTAGCCGTCGTACGCGCAGCCGAAGAGCAGCGAGACGAGCTCGAAGTGGTTCTCGAGCAGCATCGCCACGTGGCCCGGCTTGCCGTCGCTGGTCGGCTCGAGCCGGCCGCGGAGGAAATGCGCGGTGCGGACCGCCTCGTCGCGCAGCTGGCGGTAGGTCCACGCGCGCTCGTCCTGCATGAGAAACACCTTGTCCCCGCAGATCTCGTGGGCGGCACGGGCTTCGAGCTGTGAACCGAGGGTGAACGACGCCATGAACTGTAGGGCTTCCGACACGACACTTCCTCCTAGGTCCAAATCGACGGCAAAGGTCGATGGCAAACGGGGGTGGCGCCGGACTATAGCCCTACGTCCGTTCCGGGCGCCACCCAACCGCGCCCCGTTCCGCGAAGGAGTCTCTCATGGCCGAACCCGTCCTGGTGGTCGAGAAGCACGAGCGCATCGGCAACCTGATCCAGGCGATGGCGCGCCGGTGATCGACCTCTACACGTGGACGGCGCCGAACGCGCAGAAAATCTCCATCATGTTGGAGGAGATCGCCCTTCCCTACGCCGTACACGCGATCGACCTCACCAAGGAGGAGCAGCACGGCGCGGCGTATCTGGCGGTCAACCCGAACGGCAAGGTGCCGGCGATCGTCGATCGCGACGGCCCGGACGGCGCGGCGCTGACGCTCACCGAGTCGGGTGCGATCCTGATCTACCTCGCGGAGAAGTCCGGCGTGCTGCTGTCTCGCACCGGCGCCGCCCGTGCCGACGCGTTGCAGTGGCTGATGTTCCAGATGAGCGCCGTCGGGCCGACCTTCCACGACGCCTATCACTTCCTCGCCCTCGCGCCGGAGCGCACGCCGCACGCGATCGACTACTTCATGCGGGAAACCGCGCGCGTCCTCGGCCTTATCGATGCGCAACTCGGACGACGCGAGTACCTGGCCGGCGATTACTCCATCGCCGACGTCGCCACCTACCCGTGGATCGCGGCAGCGATCGGCAGCGGAGTTCCCGGCATGGCGGAGCGCCCGAGCCTGCGGCGCTGGTACGCGACCGTCGGCGCCCGGCCGGCCGTGCAACGCGGGATGGCCGTGCCCGCGAGCTGAGACGGGCGGGCTCGGCGTCGGTCGCCGAGCCCACCCGTCGAGGGCTTCAGGACACGAACCCCAGGTCGAGGTCGGCGTCCGTCCAGTAGAGGGTCGGATCGCCGCCATCGAGCCGCAACGCTCCGTTGGCGGGCGTCACCGGATCGATGATCGTGTTGTCCGCCATGTTGAGCCAGTGCTTCATGATGGTGCCGTAGACGTCGCGGAAGTCGGTCGAGCGGAAGTCGTTCAGCGGGTCCTGCGAGTACTTGGTGTTGCCCTCGTCGTCGACGTCGTCGAGGTTCGGGTGGTTGCCGTACACGCCGCCGTTGACCGAGCCGCCGACGATGAACATCGGACCCTGCGACCCGTGGTCGGTGCCGTTCGAGTTCTGCTCGACGCGCCGGCTGAACTCGCTGTACGTGAGGATCAGGATCTTGTGGGCGATGCCGAGGTCGACCATGTCGTCGTAGAAGGCCTTGATCGAGTCGCTGATCTCGCCGAGCAGCGAGTAGTGCTGCCCGTTCGGGTCGGCACCGCCCTGATCGGCGTGAGTGTCGAACCCGCCGTTCGACACCTCGAAGAAGCGTGCGCCGACGGACGGGAACGCGGTGTTGCCGGTCAGCACGTTCTCCTGCACCCCGGTGATGACCTTCGCCACCTCGCGGAGGTCGAAAGCGAGGCTCCGGCCGACGGTGTCGTACGCCTCCCGGATCGCGAGCGGACGGGTCAACTCGTAGAAGCCGTCGAGCGCCGGATAGTTCTGACTCACGAGGAACGTCGCGAGACCGGTGTTGCCGATGTAGCCCATCGTCGACTGCCCGGACGAAACGGCGTTGTTGTGGAGCGCTTGGTAGGCCGCCGCCTTGAACGGTTTGTCGGCCTCGGAATAGCCGTCGAACGGGAAATCGAACTCGAGCACGTTCTGGATCGCGAGCACGCTCGTCAAACCGTTGGCGAACTCGCCGGGAACGCGATTCTCGATTGCGACCGCCGGGATGTCTGCGCCGGTGTACCCGACGCTCGGCGCCGCGAGGTGACGGCCGATCCACCCGCTGCCGTCGAGGTAGTTCCGCGGCGGGTCGCCGGTCTGCCAGATCGACCGCGACTCCTCGTGCGAGAGGTTGTAGTCGGGGTAGCCGCAGTTCTGGATCACCGCGACGTGGCCTTGGTCGTACAGCGTCTTGAGGCCCGTCATCGACGGGTGGATGGCGAGCTGGCAGTTGGTGTTGGGATCGTTTCCGACGAGCGTCGCGGCGAGCTCTCCCGGGGTCAGGTTGATACCGCCCGTCGCGGGGTTCGCTCCGCGCGCGGCGTCGTACGCGGTGCGGAGCGTGCCGAGCCCGTTGGTGGCGGGCGTCACGGTGTTGAGCCCGTCGTTGCCGCCGTCCAGGTAGATGACGATGACGTAGCGATCGCCGATCGTCTCGGCCATCGCCCGCCGCAGGAACGGGCTGCCGAGAAGCGACGGGCCGAAGATGCTTCCCGCCGTCGCGAGGCCGGAGCACTTGAGGAACTGTCGTCGTGTGATTGCCATGGCCTTGTCCTCCAAGCCTCTCAGTGAACCTGGAACGCGGGCGACATCAGCAGCAGGCCGAAGAGCCCGTGCAGCTTGATGCGCCGAGTCGGGAAATCGTCGAGCTCGATCGGGGTGTTCGGTGGACCGCCGTCGGTCAGGTAGGCGATGAGCGCGTTCCGGTCGTCGGTCGTGACCTGGTCGGTGATGCCGAGACGGTCGGTCGCGGCGTCGACGATCTGCCCCGCATCGCTGAGGCCAATGTCGACGAGCTTCGTCGCATCGAAGGACGTCTTGCCCCCGTTGCTCGCGGTGCTGACGTCACGCGCGAACGACGCGCGCGAGCGCATCGTCGTGCTGCTCATCCAGGACTTTTCCCAGTCCCAGCCGAAGACGCTCGGCGGCTCGAGCAGGATCTGGCCCATCTCGAGCAGCGCGTCGGCGGCGGTCGTGTTGCCGAAGATGAGCTCCTTGCCCTTCGGCTTCATGCCGAGCAGACGGAGCGTGCTCACCAGGTGGTCGATCGGCCACTTCACCGACTTCTTGGAGCTCGGTCCCGGCACCTGCGCGGTCTCGTAGAACTCGTCGCTGATGAAGATGCGGCGCAGCAAGGCGCCGATGTCCCACGTGGTGTCGAAGCCCGTCGGTCCCGTGCCGACACACTGGTCGATGAAGGGGAGCGAGGGATCGGGCTGCGCGAAGTACTCGAGCAACCGGCGAGCGGTGCGCCGCGCGACCGTGTTCTTCATGTCGCTGTCGCGGTGCTGGAAGATGATGTCGACGACCGTGTCGATCTCGGCCGGACCCTCGCCGTTGATCGTGTACGATCGGCCCGACCCGCCCGGGGCGAACTGGCCCGTTGTCTTGAAGATGACCTTCGGACCCCGGTTCGGCTCGGACGGCGGGCTGCCGTCGAAGTCGCTGATGAAGTCGTGGTCGTCCTCGATCAGGAACGAGCGGCCCTTCTCGTCGAAGTTCCATCCCGTGAAGGCGCGGGCGATCTGCACGACGTCTTCCTGCGTGTAGTTGAAGGCGCCGCTCGAGTCCTTCACGCCGAGCGTGAAGAGCTCCTGCAGCTCACGCGAATAGTTCTCGTTCGGGATGTCCTTC
>JANNPN010000012.1:0-5670 GCA_031400185.1 Polyangiaceae bacterium | reverse complement strand
GCGAGTTGCAGGTCCTCGCCGCGAGTCCCGCCGGAGTCTCGCCCGAGCAGCGTGCCCGGGTCTCCGGGCTCGCCGGGCTCGCCGATCCGGCGTTTCCGGATTGGGACCCGAGCATCGTCGGCGCGCCGCCGGCGGTCTTGGCGGCGCTCCTCGCGCGCTGGCTCGCGCACTCGCAAGCGATCGCGGCCGCGCCGGAGATCCTCGGCGAGCAGGCGCCGTGGCGCGACGCCGTCGCCTTCTCGCTCGCGGTCGCCGGCAGCGCGACGCCGCACGTCGTGCTCGACCCGACGCTCGCCCTCGCGCCCCACGCGCCCCTTCCGGTGGCATGGGACCCGACGGTGGACGCGCGCATCGTGCGCGGCGCGATCACCGACCCGGACGGCCGGCTCGGCTATACGCCGTATCCGTTCGTGCAGGCGCGGCTCGAGCGGCTGAACCGCCGGCTCGCAGGGCATGAGCGCCCGTCGCCCGCGCGGACCGGCTGCACCGGGCAGCCGCCCGCCCAAGTGCTGATTCTCGGGATGCACCGTTCGGGGACGTCGCTGCTCGCGAGCTTGCTCGCCAGCACCGGCCTCCACGTCGGTGCGGAGGAGGATTTCCCGCCCGCCGACGCACACAACGCGAAGGGCTACTTCGAGCTCCTCGACGTGTGGGCGATCGACGAGGCGCTCTTGCGTCTCGCCGGTGCCAGCTGGGACACCCCGTTCGACGGTCACGACGTCGCGCTCAGCGCCGACGCGCGCACGCGGCTCACCGTCCGCGCCCGCGCGCTCGTCGACCGGCTCGACCGCCAAGGGCCGTGGGTCGTGAAGGACCCGCGGCTCTCGCTGTTGCTGCCGTTCTGGCGTCCGCTGCTCGCGCACCCGGTCGCGGTCCTCGTCTATCGCGACCCGCTCGCGGTCGCGCGCTCGCTGGCCGCGCGCGACGGCTTCGACCTCGCGCGCGGCGTGGCACTCTGGGAGCGGTACAACCGTGCGGCGCTCGCCGCGACCGACGGCATGCCGCGGCTCGTGGTCGCGCACCGCGACCTTCTCGAGCGGCCGCGCGTGACGCTGGAGCATCTGGTGGACGGGCTCGCAACGGCGGGGGTCCGCGGCGTCGTCGTGCCGTCGGCCGAGACGATCGCGGCACGGGTCGAGCCGGCGCTCGACCATCATCGGCCCGGGGACGTCGTGGCCGGGCCCACGCTGACCGACGCGCAGCACGCGCTGCTCGCGACCCTGGAGCGGGCGCGCGCCCGCGCCGACTCGAGTTGCGAAGTTCGACCGCGTTCCCTATGAGACGCGGGCGCTCGCGACGGCCATGAACACCTTCACCTCGCATCGCGCGCCGTCCGGCGGCGCCGCCGCCTGCACCATCGTCTCGAAGAACTATCTGCCGTACGCGCGCGTGCTCGCCCGCTCCCTCGCCGAGCGCCATCCCGAGCTGCCGTTCTTCGTGCTCTTGGTCGACGAGGTCGACGGCTGGTTCGACCCCGCCGGTGAGCCGTTCACCGTGGTCGGGCTCGAGGCTCTCGGTGTGCCGAACCTCGTCGGCATGTGCTTCCGCTACACGGTGCTCGAGCTCAACACCGCGTTGAAGCCCTCCTTCCTCGCGCATCTTTTCGTGCGGCACGGCTTCGAGAAGGTCGTCTACTTCGATCCCGACATCCTCGTGCTCGGGAGCCTCGACGAGCTCTTCGCGCGCCTCGACCGCGCGGAGATCGTGCTGACCCCGCATCTGACGGCGCCGCTCCCCGACGACGGGCTCACGCCGAGCGAGCTCAACATCCTGCAGGCCGGCACCTACAACCTCGGGTTCGTGGCACTCCGCGCCGGCGCGTCGACGCGCGCGCTGCTGCGCTGGTGGGAGAGCCGGCTCGTCGACCAGTGTCAGATGGCCGTGGAGCGCGGCATGCACGTCGACCAGAAGTGGATCGACTTCGTCCCGGGGTTCTTCGACGCCGTCGACGTCGTGCGCGACCCGAGCTGGAACGTCGCGTACTGGAACGCGCCCCACCGGCCGATCACGCGCGACGGCGAGCGCTGGCTGGTGGACGGCGTGCCGTGCACGTTCTTCCACTTCAGCGGCTTCGACCCGGAACAGCCCGCCGTCGTGTCGAAGCACCAGAACCGGCTCTCGATGGCGAGCCTCGGCGCCGGTGCCGAGCTCTACGCGAGGTATCGCGAGTTGCTGCTGGCGGCGGGCTTCGCGACGGTGCGGCATTGGCCGTATGCGTTTGCGACGTTCGACAACGGCGTCCGCATTCCGGCGGCGGCACGCCGAGCCTTCCTGCAGCTCGGTGACCGCGCGCGCCGTTTCGGCAGCCCGTTCGAGACCCAGCGTCCGCAGAGCTTCTTCGCGTGGCTGAACGAGCCGATCGATCGGCGGACGGACGTCGTCGTGACCCGGCTCTGGCACGCCATCCACGCGGCGGCGCCGGCGATGCAGACGGCGTTCCCGGACGTGCTCGGCCAGGACCGGCTCTCGTTCGCGAACTGGACGGCGCACCACGGCGCGGCCCAGTATGGGGTGGACGTCGAGCTCGTGCCGGAGCTCGTCGACTCCGATGGGCGGCCCGCGAGCCCGGGCGTCCGCATGCGGCGGCGGCTCTACCGCCGCGTCGTCGAGCCGGCGTTGCCGGTCCTGAAGCCGCTGGTGCGCGGCACCGTCGCGCGCAACCCGGAGATGTGGCGCCGCATCGTTCACACGCGGATGCGCCTCACCGGCGATCCGCGCTTGCGCGTCGCGCGCGTCGTTCCCGGGCGGACGGCGCCGCGCTCCGAGCTCGGCGTCAACGTCGCGGGCTACGCGCAGTCGGAAAAAGGGGTCGGCGAGGCGATGCGGAGCGAGCTCCGCATCCTCGACGCGGCCGGTATCCCGTACGTCGTCAACAACTTCGTGGACCACTTCTCCGACAACACCGACGCCAGCGTCGACCACGTGCGCGAGAACCCGTACCCGGTGAACCTCGTGCACGTGAACGCCGACCAGGTGGAGCACTTCGCCGCGACGAACGGGGTCGGGTATTTCCAGGATCGCTACAACATCGGCCACTGGGTGTGGGAGCTGTCGCGCTTTCCCGCCGCGTATCAGCGGAGCTTCGACTACTTCGACGAGGTGTGGGTCCCGACGGCGTTCGCGCAGGACGCGGTCGCGCGGAACGCCCCCATCCCCGTCGTCCGCATCCCGTACTCGCTCGCGCCGCGGCCGGAGACGACGCTCGGCCGCGATCGCTTCGGCTGGTCCCCGGGGCGCTACGTCTTCCTCTTCATCTTCGACTTCTCGTCGTACCTCGACCGCAAGAACCCGCTCGGGCTTCTGCGCGCGTTCGCCGACGCGTTCGCGCCGACGGACGACGTCCTGCTCGTGCTGAAGTGCGTGCACGGCGAGCGCTCGCCCGAGGCGTGGCAGCAGGTGAGCGAGGCGGCCGCGGGCGATCCGAACGTCTCCATCATGCACGAGACCCTGGCGCGCGAGGACATCGACGCGCTGGTGCAGCTCTGCGACTGCTACGTCTCGCTGCACCGCTCGGAGGGCTTCGGCCTCACGATGGGCGAGGCGATGAGCCACGGGAAGCCCGTGATTGCGACAGGCTACTCGGGCAACATGGATTTCATGACCGCCGCCAACAGCCTGATCGTCCGCCATCGCCTGGTCGAGCTCGACCGCGACCACGGGCCGTATCAGCGCGGCATGGAGTGGGCGGATCCCGACCTCGCGCACGCTTCGGAGCTCATGCGCTGGGCCTACGAGCATCGCGAGCAGGCGGCGGCCATCGGGGCGCGCGCGCGGGCGGACGTGCGACTGCAGCTGGCGCCGGCGGCGGTGGGGGAGCTCGTGCAGGCGCGGCTGCGGTTGATCGCGGCGCGCGCGGGGTTGGGGTGAGGGCAGCGCCGTACGCCGATGGGGTGCCGGGTATCGGCCACTGAACGGCAAGAGGTTGGTTCAGGGGATCCGCGGGGCGCCGGTGCATGAACGCGCCCCCAGATCCACGAACCCTTACCGAAGCACACCACGAGACGCCGACGAGCGACCCGTGGCCCGCGCTCGCACGTGGTTGTTGCGCGTCGGCTGGCGGCCGCTGGTGTCGCGCGCTCGGCACCGTCCGTTCACCGACCTCGCCGTGTCGGAGGAGGAAAAACCCACTACGCGCCGCGCAATTGCGGCCCCGGGGTGAGTTTGCTACTCCCTCCCGACCTCCGGCGGGCCCGTCCAACCGATCACGGCGGCGGGCCACGCGAGCCAACGGCCTCACCAGGCCGCCGGAGCCAACGCGAAGGGAGCCCTCTCTGTCGGTCGCCTTGTTCTACGCTTTTGCCGCCTTCACCGTCCTGTGCGCGGCGGGCGTCGCGTTTTCCGGCAACATCGTCTACTCGGCCTTCGCGCTTCTCGGCATGCTGTTCGGCGTCGCGGCGCTCTACGTGTTCCTGGCCGCCGACTTCGTCGCGGGTGCGCAGTTCCTGATCTACATCGGCGGCGTTCTCGTCCTGATCCTCTTCGCGGTGATGCTCACGCACCGGATCGCGGACGTCGCGGTGTCGAACCGATCGGTCGGACGTTTCCCGGCGTTCGCGCTCGTCGCGGCGACGGCGGTGATCATGGCGCGGGCGATCTTCAAGACGCGGTGGCCGGTCGTCGACACGCTGCCGGACACGCCGACGACCCACGCGATCGGCAACGGTTTCCTCGGTCCGTACGTGCTGCCGTTCGAGCTCGCGTCGTTCGTGCTGCTCGCGGTTCTCGTCGGGGCGATCGTCGTGTCGCGGAAAGAGCTGCGGAGCTGAGCGGGCGATGCCGGGGGTGCCGCTTCAGCATTTCCTCGTGGTCGGGCTCGCGCTGTTCGCGCTCGGGCTCTACACGGTGCTGACGCGACGGAACGCGATCGGCATTCTCATGGGCATCGAGCTCCTCCTGAACGCCGCGAACGTCAACTACGTCGCCTTCGCGCGCTACTCGGGCACGCCGACCGACGGGCAGATCTTCGCGATCTTCGTGATCATGCTGGCGGCGGCCGAGGCGGCGGTCGGTCTCGCGATCGTCCTCGGCATCTACCAGAACTTCGAAAGCATCGACGTCGACGCGACCCACGCGCTCCGCCACTGACGATGGGAGAGCCGACCGTCGTCAGTACGCTGCGCTGGATCCCGTTGCTGCCGCTCCTCGGCGCGGCCGTGAACGGGCTCGCCGGTGCGGCGCTGCAACGCCGCGCCGGGAAGCGCGCGATCGCCGCGGTCGCGGTGGCACCCCTCGCGCTCGCGTTCGTGCTCGCGGTCCTGACGTTCGTGCAGCTGCGGGCGCTGCCGCCGGAATCCCGCGTGCTTCTCGACGTGGTCTGGCGATGGATCGCGATCGGATCGCTGCACGTCGACGTGGCGTTCCTCGCCGACCCGTTGTCGATCACGCTCGTGCTCGTCATCACCGGGATCGGCGGGCTCATCCACCTCTACTCGACCGCCTACATGCAGGACGACGACGCGTACTGGCGCTACTTCACGTACTTGAATCTCTTCACGTCCGCGATGCTCGTGCTGGTGCTCGCCGACAACCTGCTGCTGATGTTCGTCGGTTGGGAGGGCGTCGGCTTCTGCTCGTGGGCGCTCATCGGCTTCTGGTGGCGAGAGCACGTGAACACGACCGCCGGCAACAAGGCCTTCATCGTGAACCGGGTCGGCGACGCGGGATTCGTGC
>JANNPN010000387.1:0-2356 GCA_031400185.1 Polyangiaceae bacterium | reverse complement strand
ACGGTACCGGCGTCCTTCGACGAGGTTGCGCGCGAGCTCACCGTGACGGCCGCGCGCGAGGCGGGCCTCCTGGAGCTCACGCTCCTCGAGGAGCCGCAGGCGGCGTTCTACGCGTGGCTCGCCGCGCACGAGCGGCGTTGGGAATCGGAGCTCGCCGGCGAGCGGATGATCCTGATCGTCGACGTCGGCGGCGGCACCACCGACTTCTCCCTGATCGCGAGCCGCACCGCCGGCACGCACCTCCGCCTCGAGCGCGTCGCGGTCGGCGACCACCTCCTGCTCGGCGGCGACAACATGGACATCGCGCTCGCGCGCCGGGTCGAGGGGCGGCTCGCGGCCGAGGCCGGCAAGCTCGACAGCGTACGCTGGCAGACGCTCGTCATGCAGTGCCGGATCGCGAAGGAGCGCCTGCTCGGCGGAGAGGCGGAGTCGCTCACGGTGCAGGTGCCTGGCCGCGGGCGCGGCATCGTCGCCGGCACCGTCGCCGCCGAGGTCGGTCGCGCCGAGGTCGAGGAGCTCGTCAGCAACGGCTTTTTTCCGTTCGTGCCGGCCGACGCGCGGCCGCGGACGAGCGGCGGCACGGGCCTCCGCGAGTGGGGGCTGCCGTTCGCGAACGAGTCGGAGATCCCGCGGCATCTGGCGGCGTTCCTCGCGCGCCACGACGTGACGATCGGCGGCGACGACGCCGTGCTGTTCAACGGCGGCGTGTTCACGCCCGCGGTCCTCCGCGAGCGCGTCACCGCGATCCTCGCGTCGTGGGCGGGTGGTGCGGCGCCGGCGGTGCTGCCGTCGGTCGGCCTCGACGACGCGGTCGCCCGCGGCGCGGCGTATTACGGCCTCGCGGCGCGCGGCGAGGGCGTGCGCGTCGGCGCCGGGAGCGCGCGGGCGTGCTACCTCGGGCTTGGACCCGCCTCCGATCCTGCCGACGAGACGCTCGTGTGCCTCGTCCCGCGCGGCGTCGACGAGGGCGCCATCGTCGCGGTCACCGAGCCGGAGTTCGAGGTGCTCGCGAACCAGCCGGTGAGCTTCCAGCTCTACACGTCGACGAGCCGGAGCGGCGAGGCCCCGGGCGCCATCGTCACCGCCCCGCGCGCCGAGCTCGCGACCCTGCCGCCGATCCGCACGGTGCTCCGCCACGGGCGGAAGCTCACGGCGCGGACGATCCCCGTCCACCTCGAGGCGAAGCGCACCGCGCTCGGCACGCTCGAGGTCTGGTGCGCCGCAAAGGAGAGCGAGCACCGTTGGCGGCTCGAGTTCCAGATGCGGGACGCTCCGCTGCTGACGAGCGATGAAGAGGTCGCCGCGACGACCGGGGCGGAGCTGACGGTGACCGCCGAGCAGCGCGAGGCCGCGATCGCGGCGGTCGCCGTCGTCTTCCCGCCGAAGGAGGCGGGCCCCGCGGTGACGACCGCCGATCCCGCGGGCCTGCCGAGCGCGCTCGAGACCGCCCTCGGCGCCGGGAAGGACGCGTGGCCGCTCGCCGTGCTACGTGTGCTCTGGGACGCGCTCTGGGCGGGCGCAGCGCGGCGCACACTCACGGCCGCGCACGAGGCGCGCGCTGGCTGAACCTCTGCGGCTTCCTCCTCCGACCCGGCTTCGGTCACGAGATGGACCCGTGGCGGGTGAAGCAGCTCGGCGGCCCGCTGGCCGCGGGACTCGCGTTCCCGCGCGCCGTCCAGAACCGGGCCGAGTGGTGGAACCTCTGGAAGCGGATCGCGGGGGGTCTCGAGCGCGGCCCGCAGCTCCGCCTGCACGGCGAGGTCGCGCCGTGGATCGTCCCGCGCCTCGCGAAGAAGGCGAAGGTCAAGGTCGCCGGGAGCGCGCGGCCGGGGACGCAGGAGCTGCAGGAGATGTGGCAGGCGATCGGCGCGTGTGAGCGCATCGACGCGCGGCTGAAGCAGGAGCTCGGCGACGTCGTCGTCGACGACGTCGTGCGCGGGAAGGCCGCGCCGCAGCAGCTCTGGGCGCTCGCCCGTCTCGGCGCCCGCGAGCCACTCTACGGGCCGCTCAACTGCGTCGTCCCCGCCGTCGCGGTCGCGGGCTGGGCCGAGCGTCTCCTGGCGCTCGACGCGTGGCGCCACCCCGAGCTGACCGCGTTCGCGCTCGTGCAGATCGCCCGCGTCGTCGACGACCGCGAGCGCGACCTCGACGAAGGTGTCCGCGATCGGCTCGCGGCGCGGCTTGCGAGCTTGCCGGGCGGCGGCCGGAGCCAGGTGCTCCTGCACGAGGCGGTGCCGCTCGATCGCGCCGAGACGGGGCGCCTCTTCGACGAGTCGCTCCCCGCAGGCTTACGCGCGCGCACCTGAGCCCCGAACGGCGACCGCACCCACGGACTCCGCGCAGGGGAGTGATCGCC
>JANNPN010000374.1:0-14236 GCA_031400185.1 Polyangiaceae bacterium | reverse complement strand
GAGGGCAAGCTCGGCGAAGTCTACAACCTCGGCGGCGGCAACGAGCGCGAGAACATCGACATCGCGGGGCTCATCCTGAAGGAGCTCGAAAAGCCGCCGACGCTTCTCCGGCACGTGACCGATCGGCTCGGGCACGACCGGCGCTACGCGATCGACGCCCGCAAGATCGAGCGCGAGCTCGGTTGGAAGCCGCAACGCGATTTCGCTAGCGGCCTCCGCGACACGATCGACTGGTATCGCACGCATCGCAGCTGGTGGGAGTCGATCAAGAGCGGCGCCTATCTCGAGTACTACGAGCGCATGTACGGCCAGCGGCTGCGGAGCGCCGGCGGCAAACAGGAGGATCGCACGTGAAGCGCGCGCTCATCACCGGTATCACCGGACAGGACGGCTCGTATCTGGCGGAGTTCCTTCTCGGGAAGGGGTACGAGGTCTTCGGCATGGTGCGGCGGGCCAGCACCGAGAACTTCGAGCGCATCGAGCCCTTTCGCGACCGTCTCCGGCTGGTCCAGGCCGACCTCCTCGACCCGATGTCGCTCATCACGGTACTCTCGGACATCCGGCCGGAGGAGCTCTACAACCTCGCGGCGCAGTCGTTCGTGCCGACGTCGTGGGCGCAGCCGGTGCTCACGGCTGAGTTCGACGCGATCGGCGTGACCCGAGTGCTCGAAGCGATCCGGCTGGTCGACAAGTCGATCCGTTTCTACCAGGCCTCGTCGAGCGAGATGTTCGGCAAGGTCCGGGAGGTGCCGCAGACCGAGCTGACGCCGTTTCACCCGCGGAGTCCCTACGGCGTCGCCAAGGTCTACGCCCACTACATCACGGTCAACTACCGCGAGAGCTACGACATGTTTGCGTGCTCGGGGATCCTCTTCAACCACGAGTCGCCGCGGCGGGGAAAGGAGTTCGTGACCCGCAAGGTGACCGACGCGGTGGCGCGCATCCACCTCGGTTTGCAGAAGGATCTCTGTCTCGGCAACCTCGAAGCGCGGCGCGATTGGGGCTTCGCCGGCGACTACGTCGAGGCGATGTGGCTGATGCTCCAGCAGGACGAGCCTGACGACTACGTCGTCGCGACCGGCGAGTCGCACACGGTCGCGGAGCTCGCGGAGATCGCGTTCCGTCAGGTCGGGCTCGACTGGCGGACGTACGTGCGCGAGGACCCGTCGCTGAAGCGCCCGGCCGAGGTCGACCTCTTGGTCGGTGACGCGAAGAAGGCGCGGGCCAAGCTCGGGTGGGAGCCGCGCGTATCGTTCGCCGAGCTCATCGGCATGATGGTCGACGCCGACGTCGCGCGCTTGCGGCGCGGCTGAGCCCACGGTGCGGTACGTCGTCACCGGCATCGGCGGGTTTGCCGGCAGCCACGTCGCGGCGCGCCTCCTCGCGGACGGGCACGAGGTGACCGGCACGGTCCGCGAGCGCCGGACGTATCCCGCGTTGCAGGCGCTCGCCGAACGCCACCCCGCGTTCGATCCGACCGCGCTCGCGTGCGTCGACGTGGCGGACGCCGACGCGGTCCGCCGGGCGATCGCCACGGCGCGGCCCGACGGCGTCTTCCACCTCGCGGGGATCGCGTTCGTGCCGCGCGCGGAGGCCGATCCTGCCCGGGCTCTCGCCGTCAACACCATCGGGACCCGAAACGTGATGGCCGCGGTTCAGCACGAGGCGCCCGCGAGCCGGGTCGTCGTCGTAGGGTCGGCCGACGTGTACGGTGCGGCCGCCGATGCGGGCGTCCCGATCGAGGAGAGCTGCGCGCTCCGGCCGGTCAGCACCTATGGTCTCTCCAAGGCGGCCGCCGACATGGCCGCGTTCCAGCAGTGGTGGGAGACCGGGCTCGCCGTGATCCGCGCGCGCGCCTTCAATCACACGGGACCGGGCCAGAGCGACGACTTCGTCTGCTCAGACTTCGCGCGCCAGATGGTCCGGATCGAGCGCGGCCAGGCGCCGCCCACCTTGCGGGTCGGCAACCTCAAGACCGCGCGCGACTTCTCCGACGTCCGCGACGTCGTCGCCGGCTACCTCGTGTTGATGGAGCGCGGGACACCCGGCGAGGCGTACAACCTCTGCAGCGGCGAGGCGGTCACGATCGGCACCATCGTCGAGCACCTCCGGGCGGAGATCCGTGTGCCCTTCGAGGTCGTCGAGGAAACCACTCGCGTCCGCCGCCGCGAAATCCCGAAAGTGGTTGGCAGCCCGGGCCGCGCGCGCGCTCTCGGGTGGGAGCCTTCCATCCCACTACGCCAAACTCTTCACGAGCTCCTCGACCACTGGCGCGTCACGGACGCCTAACGGGTCGATGGCGCGATGCGCTCTTGCTGCGCCAAGAAGCCGGAGAGCAGCAGCGGGTGCAGCGCCGAGCTGAAGTAGGAATCGCCGCGGGCGACGGTCGTCACGGCGCGGACGAGGTCGAGCTCTTCCGAGTCCTTCAGCACATAGCCCTTCGCGCCGGCTTTGAGCGCGCGTCGGACGTAGAAGTCGTCGCCGTGCATCGACACCATCAAGACCGAGACGTCCGCCGCGCGCCGAAGGATGCGGCTCGTCGCCTCGATGCCGTTGATCCCGGGCAGGCCGATGTCGACTACGGCCACGGTCGGGTGGAGACGAAAGGCCGCTTCGATGGCACTCTCGCCGTCGCCGACCTCGCCGACGACCTCGATCCGTGGGTCCGCCTCGAGGATCTTGCGGAGCCCTTGGCGGACGAGCAGGTGGTCGTCGACGAGCAGGACCTTGATTTTTTCCGCTCCACGCATCCGCTGGCCGAGACGCAGAAGTAAGTTTTCGGGGTCGGAGGGTCAATCCCGTGATCCGGCCTCTTTCGCGCACCGCATGCGTGAGGAGACTCGTCAAAATCGGGGTGGCGAGGGTGCGCGGGCGGGGGCGGGGCGCGTCGGATCGCGTCAACGCAAGAACCCGCCTTGAGGGCGCTAGATCGCTATGTTAGGCACGAGTTGATGGAAGCGCAGGCCGTCGAGCGTAAACCACTCGAGGACCTGCTCCTTGGGCGTGGCAGGATCAGCCCTGACGATCTCCGCAAGGTCCGGCTGCTGCAACAGGAGCGGGGCGAGCGCATAGAGCGCTTGCTGCTCGACCTCGGCTTCATCTCCGAGGACGACCTGATCAGTCTTTTGTCGGAGCATCTTGGCGTTCCCGTCATAGGTCGCAAGGAGTTCCCCCAGGCACCGGTCGCGCTCCAGGGCGTGAATCCCCAGTTCCTGAAACACGCGAAGATCCTCCCCCTCGAGATCCAGGACGGAATCCTCGCGGTTGCGATGGCCGACCCAGCCGACCTCTACAGCCTCCAGGGACTCGAGGTTGCGACTGGCCTCTCGGTCAGGCCCCGCCTCGGGCGCGAGAAGGAGATCCTCGCGGCGCTCGAGGGATACGACAACGGGACCAACACCTCGGCTGAAGAGGCGGACGGCACCCTCGCGTACATCGGGGACGACGAGGAGGACGTCAACCACCTCCGCGACCTCGCGAGCGAGGCGCCGGTCATCCGGCTCGTCAACCTGCTCATCAACCGCGCCGTCGAGCAGCGCGCCTCCGACATCCACATCGAGCCCTTCGAGAACGAGCTCAAGATCCGCTACCGCATCGACGGCGTGCTCCACGACATCGACTCGCCGCCGCGCCGCCAGCAGGCCGCCATCGTCTCGCGCGTGAAGATCATGGCGAAGCTCAACATCGCCGAGCGACGCCTCCCGCAGGATGGTCGCATCAAGCTCCGCACCATGGGCAAGGAGATCGACCTCCGCGTCTCGACGCTCCCGACCCTCTACGGCGAAAGCGTCGTCATGCGTATCCTCGACCGCTCGAGCATCGTCCTCGATCTCGAGCAGCTCGGCTTCCCAACCGACACGCTCGAGGAGCTCGAGCGCCTGATCGTCCGGCCGTACGGCATGATCCTCGTCACCGGTCCGACCGGCAGCGGCAAGACGACGACGCTCTACGGTGCGCTCGAGAAGATCAACTCGCCCGACAAGAAGATCATCACGATCGAGGATCCGGTCGAGTATCAGGTGAGCGGCGTGAACCAGATCCACGTGAAGCCGCAGATCGGTCTCACGTTCGCGAACGGATTGCGGTCCATCGTCCGGCAGGACCCTGACGTCATCATGGTCGGTGAGATCCGCGACCCGGAGACCGCGGAAATCGCGGTCCAGGCTGCGCTCACCGGTCACTTGGTCTTCTCCACGCTCCACACGAACGACGCCGCCGGCGCCGTGAGCCGCCTCCTCGAGATGGGCGTCGAGGACTATCTCCTCGCGTCCTCGCTGCTCGGCGTGCTGGCCCAGCGCCTCGTGCGCAAGGTGTGCCCGCGCTGCCGCGCCGAGGTGCCGCACGGCGAGGCGTTGCTCGGAACGAACGACATGACGAAAGCCGCGGCCGACCGCTTCAACAACGTCGCCGTGAACGGCGCGCCGGTCTATCGGGCGGCCGGGTGCGAGGAATGCGCGGGGACGGGCTATCGCGGCCGAAGCGGGATCTACGAGCTCTTGCTGATGAACGAGTCGATTCGCGAGCTGATCCTCAAACACGCATCGGCCGACGCCATCAAGGCGGCGGCGGTGGCGAAGGGGATGCGGACGCTCCGCGACGACGGCTGGCTGAAGGTGCGCGAAGGTACCACCACGGTCGCCGAGGTGGTCCGCGTCACGCAAGACGAATGAGCCACGCCTTGGCGCGTGACACGACCGCGGTGTCGGGCGGCGCCATCGACGTCTCCGTGGTCGTGCCCGTGTACAACGAGCGCCCGACCCTCGGATCGCTCTTCGACCAATGCCGCGCCGCGCTCGATCCGCTCGGTCTCAGCTGGGAGGTCGTCTTCGTGGACGACGGGTCGAACGACGGATCGTTCGACGAGATCGCGCGGCTCCAGGAGCGCGATCCGCGCGCGCGCGGCTTGCGGCTTCGGACGAATCTCGGCAAGGCGGCGGCGCTCGCGGTCGGCTTCCGCGGGGCGCGCGGCGAGCGCCTGGTTACGATGGACGGCGACCTGCAGGACGATCCGGCCGAGATCCCGCGCATGTTGGCGGGGCTCGACGCCGGCGCCGACCTCGTCTGCGGCTGGAAGGTCGACCGGCAAGACTCGCTCTCGCGCGTCGTCGCGTCGCGGCTCTTCAATGGCCTCTCGCGTTTCGTGTCGGGCGTCGAGCTCCACGACGTGAATTGCGGTTTGAAGGCGTTTCGCCGCGAGGTGACGGCCGAAGTGCCGCTCTACGGCGAGCTCCACCGATTCATCCCTCTGCTCGCGGCGGGGCAGGGCTTCCGGGTGACGGAGCAGGCGGTCTCGCACCGTCCGCGCGCGTTCGGGCGCTCGCGCTATGGGTGGTCGCGGGCACTCCGCGGCGCGATGGACATGATCACGGTCATCTGTCTCACGCGCTACAACCGGCGCCCGGCGCACTTCTTTTCGCTCCCGGGCGCGGCGCTGATCATGGTTGGCAGCGTACTCTGCTCCTACATCGCCGGTCTCCGCATCGTGTACGGCGACATTCAGAGCCGCCATCCGCTCCTGATCTTCGCAGTGTTGCTCGTGGTCGTGGGGGTGCAGCTCTTCACGACGGGTCTCGTCGGCGAGATGCTCGTCGACGCGGGCCGTCGCGTCGACGACGACTATCACCGCGCGCGCAAGATCGGCTGAGGTCGCCACGGATGCGACGCGCCGGACGGGCGAAGCCGCGGGTTGCGGTGATCGGCCTCGACGGTGTCGGTGCGCCGCTCGTCGCGGCGCTGACCGACGCGGGCGTCATGCCGCGCATGGCGGCGCTCCGGCGTTCCGGGACCCTCGCCCCCATGACGTCGACGATCCCGACGGTCTCGAACGTGTCGTGGTCGAGCTTCATGACCGGCGTGAACCCCGGTCGGCACGGCATCTTCGGGTTTACCGACGTGACGCGGGACTCGTACGCACTGACGTTCCCGAACTACCGACACCTGCGGGCGCCGACGCTCTGGGATGCGCTCGGTGCGTCCGGGAAGACGTCGATCGTGCTGAACGTCCCGGGAACCTATCCCGCGGCGGACATCGCGGGGGTCATGGTGTCGGGCTTCGTCGCCGTGAGCCTCGAGCGCGCGGTGAGGCCGGCGCGCGAGCTGGCCGTGCTCCGCGCGCACGACTACCGGGTCGACGTCGACTACGTGAACGCCGACCAGCGCCCCGAGGCGTTCTTCGCCGATCTCTTCGCGACGCTTGCGGCGCGGCGCCGCACGTTGCGGCACTATCTCGTGACCCATGACTGGGATTGCTTCATCGGCGTCGTGACCGAGACGGACCGCCTGCACCACTACTTCTGGTCCGCTTGGCTCGAGCCGGCGCATCCCTGGCACCAACGGTTCCTCGACTTCTATGCGGAGCTCGACGCCGCGATCGGCGAGCTCATCGACCTGCTCGCCGACGACGCGTGGCTCTTCGTCATCGCCGACCACGGCCACACCGGGATCGTGAGCGAGTGTTATCCGAACGCGTGGCTGCGGGCGGAGGGTCTGCTCGCGTTCACGACCAGTCCGCCGACGTCGATGGCGCACCTCGATCGGCGCTCCCGCGTCTTCATCCTCGACCCCGGGCGCGTCTACCTGAACCTGCGCGGCCGGTTCGCGGAAGGCGTGGTTGCGCCCGGCCCCGAGGCCGAGGAGCTTCTTGCGCGCATCAGCGAAGGCATGCTGGCGCTCGAGTACTCCGACGGAGGGACGTCGTGCCGTCCGGTGCAGGCAGTGCACCGCTGCGACGATCTCTACGTCGGCCCGTACCGCGACGCCGCGCCGGACGCGGTGCTGCAGCTCGCCGACGGCTTCGACCCGAAGGGCGCGCTCGGCTGCACCGAGCTCTTCGGACGGAGCGTCCTCACGGGGATGCACACCTACGACGACGCGCTCTTCTATGTGAATCGTCCGGGGTTCCCGACCGCCGGGCTCGCCATTACCGACATGGCGCCGACGATCCTCGGTCTGCTCGGCTGTCCGCCACTCGCGGCTATGGACGGCCGCGTGCTCGCAGGCCAATAGGGGGCGGCGTGCGACTCGCTCTCATCGGCCCGAGTGCGCCGCTTCGCGGCGGGATCGCGCAGTACCACGACCGATTGGCCCGGGAGCTCGCCGCCGGGGGGCACGTCGTCACGCGGCTCTCGTTTCGTCGGATGTACCCGCAGCTCCTCTTCCCCGGCCGCACGCAGCTCGTGCGCGAGGGCACAGGCGAGGCCGCGGTGGCGGGCCTCGCGCCGCCGGAGCCGCTGCTCGACTCGATCGGACCGCGGAGCTGGCTTGCCGTCGCGCGCCGGGCGTCTGCGTCGGAGGCGGCGATCGTCGAGTGGTGGCATCCATTTTTCGCGCCGGCGTCGGCAGTGATCGCGCGGCAGCTCGGGACCGCGGGCATTCCGACGCTCTTCGTGTGCCACAACCTCGATCCGCACGAGCCGGTGCCGGGAGGGGCCTGGCTCACCGATCGCGCGCTCAGCCGCGCGGCGGCCTTCGTCGCGCAGAGCGCACGCGACGCCGAGCGGCTCCGGCGTACGTACCCGGGGCGGCCTGTGGCGGTCGTCCTCCCGCCCGCCGAGCCGCCGGAGCCCTGTCCGCACGACGGCGAGCGCACGGCGTGCGCCGCGGCCCTCGGGCTGCCGGAAGCGCGCCGGCGCCTGCTCTTCTTCGGTTACGTGCGCGAGTACAAGGGATTGCCGACGCTGATCGAGGCGCTCGCGCAGGTCGCGGGGGACGTCCAGCTGGTGGTCGCGGGCGAGATCTACCACCACGACGCGTCCTACTACCGCGAGCTCGCGGCACGGGCGGGCGTCGGATCGCGCGTCGTGCTGCTCGACCGCTTTCTCGGCGCGCGCGAAGTCGCATGCTGCTTCGCCGCGAGTGACCTCGTCGTGCTCCCGTATTGGGAGGCGAGCCAGAGCGCGGTCGTCCCGCTCGCGATGGCGAGCGGACGCGGCACGGTCGCGACGCGTGTGGGCGGTCTCCCCGATCTCGTCCGCGACGGTGAGACCGGCCTGCTCGTGCCGCCGCGGGACGCGTCGGCGCTCGCCGCAGCGATCACGCGCGGGCTCGCGTGCGCCGGGCCGTTGGGGCGCGCGGCCCGCGCGGCCGCGCGCACTTTGGAATGGCGCGGCGCCGCCACGACCATCGCCGAGCTTGCGGCCACCGCTATATGCGGGGCCGGAGGCCCGTGTTAGATAGCCGATTGGTCGGGCGACGGCCGTCGCGCGTCACCCCCACGAGGTTTCATGGCCCAATTTCAGTATCGAGCAACCGACTTTCAGGGGAAGATCGTCGAGGGCTCGATGGAGGCCAGCGAGGAGCGCTCGGTCGTCCAGCGCCTGCGCGAAAAGGGCCTGATCCCGATCCGCATCGGCGCGGGCACGACCGCCGCACCGCGGGCCGCGACGGCGATCGCGCTGCCGACCATGGGACGGCGGAAGGCGGTCAAAACCTCTGAGCTGCTCATTTTCACGCGCGAGCTCGCGACGCTCCTCCAGGCCGGGATGCCACTCGACCGCAGCCTCACCACGCTGACGCAGCTCGCGCAGACCCCGGAGCTGAAGCGCGTGACGGCGGAGGTGCTCGAGTCCGTGCGCGGCGGTACCGCGCTCGCCGAGGCGCTCGCCCAGCATCCGAAGGTCTTCCCGCCGATCTACGTCAACATGGTGAAGGCAGGTGAGGTCGGCGGCGTGCTCGATCAGGTGCTCCAGCGTCTCGTCGAGTACCTGGCGAGCGCAGAGGAGCTGCGTGACGAGGTCATCTCGGCGCTGACCTATCCCCTCATCCTGGTCGGCGTCGGCGGCGTGTCGGTCGCGATCCTTCTCGTCTTCGTGTTGCCGAAGTTCGCGTCGATGTTCGCCGATCTCGGGCAGACGTTGCCGCTCTCGACCCGCATGATGCTCGCCATCAGCGACGCGGCGACGAGCCCCTGGTCGCTGATCGGTGTCCCCGCCGTCCTCGCCGCGATCTTCGGCCTCTACCGTTATTTCTCGACCACGCAGCGCATGAAGTTCGACGCGTTCAAGCTCCGCATACCGCTCGTCGGGAATCTGCTCCGCCTGACCGAGGTCGCCCGCTTCGGACGTACGCTCGGGGTGCTGTTGCGGAGCGGCGTGCCGATGCTGCAGGCCCTCGACATCGTCCGCGCCGTCGCGGGCAATCAAGTGATCGCGCAGGCGCTGAACGAGGTCCAGGTGGGCGTCCGCGAGGGCGCCGGCATGGCCGGGCCGCTCGGGCGGAGCGGGGTGTTCCCGCAGCTCGCGCTCCAGATGATCGCGGTCGGCGAGGACACCGGCAAGCTCGACGAGATGCTGGTGACGACGGCGGACTTCTTCGACCGCGAGGTACGCAACGACGTGAAGCGGCTGACCCGACTGCTCGAGCCTGCGATGATCTTGATCATGGGCCTGGTGGTCGGCTTCATGGTGATCTCGATGCTGATGGCTGTCTTCAGCATCAACGACGTGGACATGTGACTTTGGCGACGTCTTCGGAGGAGCGACGCATATGAACGAAACCCGCACGCATGGCACCCCCATCCGCTCCGGCGAGCGACGCCGGGAGCGGGGTTTCACGCTCGTCGAGCTGCTGGTCGTGATGGTAATCTTGGGACTGCTGGCGGCACTGGTCGTGCCCGCGTACCTCGGCCGCGAGCGGAAGGCTCGCAGCCAAGCGGCGCGCACGCAGATCGAGCTGCTCGGCACGGCGCTCGACACCTTCCGTCTCGACGTCGGACGCTACCCGTCCTCGCAGGAAGGCTTGAACGCCCTGAACGAGGGACGCGGCATCCCGGGGTGGGACGGCCCGTACCTGAAGAAGGGCGTGCCGCCCGATCCGTGGGGCCGAGCCTTCGTCTACGTGAGCCCCGGCGAGCACGGCGAGTACGACCTCTACACCTACGGAGCCGACGGTGCTCCGGGCGGGGATGGCGACGCCCGCGACTTGGCGAGCTGGGCCGGCTGACCTTCGTGCGCCGTGTGGCGAGCGGTTCCCGCCGATCTCAGCGCGGGTTCTCGCTCTTCGAGCTCATCGTCGTGCTGATGATCGTGGCGATCGCGAGCGGTCTCGCGGCGCCCGGGATCCAGAGCGGCTGGCGGGCGCGCGAGGTCCGGTCGGGGACCCGCACGCTCGCGGCTCTCATGCGCGGCCTCCGTGAGCGCGCGGTGCGCCGCGGCGTCGAGCAAGAGCTCGTGATTCAAGCCGACGGACAGACCTACAACTGGTCCGACAACCAGGAGGCGACGCTGCCGGGCGGCGCGGCCGTCACCGCCATTCGCGGCGGCTGGCGTGATCAGGACGGGCGCGTGCGGGTGGTCTTCTACCCGAACGGCGGCTCGAGCGGCATTGCGCTCGTCATCGCGCAGCAGGATGGTGACAGCCTGAGCTTCTCGCTGCGGGTCGACCCGATGCTCGGCTCGGTCCTGATCCAGGACGCGACGACGTGACCGGTGAGCTGCTCCGGCGCCTTGCGCGGCCGGGCGATCGCGGATGCACGCTGACCGGTGGGCTGCCCCGGCGCCGCGCGCGGGCAGGCGATCGCGGATTCACGCTGATCGAGGTCGCGATCGCCATGGCGATCGTCGGGGTCGGCGTCGTCACCGTGCTCGAGATCTTCACCGCGGCGCTTCGTACCGAGCGCGGCGCCGGCATACGGGCGCGCGCCGTCATGCGGGCACGCGCCGTTCTGGAGGCCACGATGACGGCGCCGGATCCGGTGCCAATGTCGGACAGCGGCGATTTCGGAGACGGCTACCGCTGGGAGCGGAAGGTACGCGAAGCGCCGGAGTTTCTCGAAGGGAATACCCGCGAGCTCGACGTCAAGAGCGAGATCACCCTCTTCGAGATCGAGGTCTCCGTGCTGTGGCCGCAGGCCGCCGATCGCGAAGGCGTGTACACGGTGCGCACGCTGCGAGTCGCCCCAAGCCCACCCGCATGACCGCGCGCGTGCAGGCCCCGGCTCGGTCGGGCGCGGCCGGCTTCACGCTGCTCGAGATGGTGCTGGCCCTGGTCATCTTCGGGATGATTGCGGCGCTCGTGTACAGCGCTTTCTACTTCGGGCACCGGGCGGTCGTGAGCGGCGAGCGCGCCGCCGACGACAACCAGCGCATGCGGCTCGCCGAGGACTTCGTCGGTCGGCAGCTGCGCTCGGCGGTCTACGCCTGGGCGAAGCACGACGAAGAGGACATCCCGTTCTTCATCGGGTTCTCCGACGGCCTGACCTTCGTGACGAGCGCGCCGCAGAGCCGCGGTGGCACGGGGCTCGCCGTGGTGACCTACAAACTGCTCGAGGGGAAGCTCGTCGTGGAGGAGCGCGCCAACTACACGGCCGACGACCTGTACGATCCTCCCTCGGACGCGCGTGTCGATCGCGCCGTGCTGCTCGAAGGCTTCTCGGCGCTGCGGTTCGAGTACCTCCCGCGCGAGGAGATGGACCTCGGGTGGGCGGACAAATGGGACGCGCGCGACGAGGACACGCTGCCGGCGGCGGTGCGCATCACCGTCGACGGCTTGCCGTTCTTCAACGGGCAGCCGTGGGTGCGGGAGGTCCCCCTCCTCACGATGGCGTACGGCTGGGGCACCGACGAGTTCCAGGAGCCGCCCGACGAGGACACCGAGGACGACGACGGGGACGACGATCCAGAACAAGACCCGGATCCGGATCCGGAGCCGGAGCCCGAACCGGACCCCATGTGATGACGCGCCCCGAATCCCAACGCACGCAGTCGAACGGCGAGCGCGGCATCGCGCTCCTCATGGTGATCTGGATCTTCATGGTCCTCTCGGTCCTCTCCGCCGAGTTCTCGCGCGCCATGCGCGACGACGCGATCGCGACCCAGAACCTCGCCGAGGACATCCAGGCCCGCGGCGTGGCGCTTGCGGGAATGAACCGCGCCATCTACCGCATGCTCCATTCGCGCCAGAACCAGACCGAGGACCTGGACCCCGACGTCGCGGCGATCGATCAGCCGGCGCCCTGGATTCCCGACGGCCGGTGGCACGACGAGCCGTACTGGGGCGGCACCTACGGCGTCCGCATGATCGACGAGGGCGGCAGAATCTCGCTCTTTCGCGCCGACGAGGCGCTCCTTCGGAAGGTTTTCGAGTCGATCGGGCTCGACAGCGACGCCCAAGAGGAGCTGACCGACGCCATCATCGATTGGCGCGACAGCGACGACCTGCATCGCCTCCACGGGGCCGAGGACGAGTACTACATGAAGCTGCCGGAGCCGTATCACGCCAAGAACGGCCCCTTCGATTCGGTAGACGAACTCCTCCAAGTTCGTGGTATTACCCGCGAGCTCTTCTTCGGGAACCGGGACCGGGGGTTCGGCGCGAGCGACGCGCCGCCGATTCCGCTTCGCGAAGTCTTTTCCGTTTTCAACCGGAGCGCTAACATCAACGTCCGGACGGCGCCGGTGGCGGTGCTGCGGGTGGTGCTGGGAGGGGACGAGGAGGCGGTGGAGGAGATCGTCACTGCGCGCGACGAGGATCCGAGCAGCGTGCTGGGCTTGATTCGCGCCAAGGTTGCGGATCAGGTGCTGGCGCGACGACTCGTCGATCGCGCTCCGAGCCGGGTCACGATCGAGGCCCGCGCGACCATGCAGAACGGGCGGGTCGAGGCGCGCCTCGGGGCCGTGGTCTTCGTTCCCGAGGATGGCGACGGATTTCACATCGAGCGCTGGTACGACCGACTGCCGGCGTTCTGACGACCAATGAACCTCACGACCTTCTCGCACCGCATACGCCGCGTCGACTTCCTCGACGGGCTCGGGATCTACGTCGGCCCCGAGCACGTCTCGCTGGCGTTGGTGCGAAAGCGCTTGCTCCGGGTGTCGCTCGTCCACGATCGGACGTATCCGCTGGCCCCCATCAGTCGGCCCGACGAGCGCGTCCGGGGCCTGACGGAGGCGGTCGCCGCGTTTCGTCGCGAGGTCAAGGTCGAGCCCGGGGCGGTCCACCTCTGTCTCGCCCGCCAGGAGCTCCTGCTGAACCGCCTGATCCTGCCGACGGCTGCGCGCGAGAACCTCGCCCAGGTGCTCGAGTACGAGATCGAGCGGGTGATACCGCTGCCACGCGACGAAATCTTCTTCGACTACCAGATGCGCGAGTCGGGACAGGGCGAGAACGGCCGGCTCGCGGTGCTGGTGGTGTCCGTGCCACGCCGGGTGGTGACGCAATACGTCGACGCGCTCGAGGCGGCCGGGGTGCGCCCGAAGTCGATCGTGGTGGCGGCCGCTGCGCTCGGCGACTACACGGCCTTCTGCCGCGGCGCGCTCGCGCAGCCGGTGGCGCTCCTCATCCGCGACGGCAGCGAAGGTGAGCTCGCCGTGTTCGTCGAGCGCCAGCTGATCTCGAGCCATGCGTTCCGCGGCCTCGCGCCGAGCACGACCGAGGTAAACGCGATGGTCCGGCGCGACCTCGCCGAGGTGTTCTACTCCGTCGAGGCGCCGGTCGACCTGTTGGTCGCTTCCACGCGGAACGGGACCGGCACCGTGTCGGTCCAGGAGGGGACGCTCGACCTCTTCGCGCTCGCGAGCGGGCGGCTCGAGGCGCCAACGAGCTTCTTCGACGCCGGCGAGCCGATGGTGCTGCCGGCAGTCGGGGCGGCGCTCGGAGCGGTCCGTGAAGGCGTCGTCGACATCAACCTCCTCCCGGCGGAGCATCGGCCGGGGCTTCAGGAAGGCCTCTTCGTCCCGCTGCTGCTGATGGTCCTCGCCGTGGTGCTTGCCATCGTCTACGGGGGCAGCATCATCGTGCGCGACGAGATGACCCGGCGGGCGCTCACGCATGAGGCGGAAGCGCTCGAGCCGCAGGTCGCGGCGATCAAGAAGCAAGAAGCCGACGTCCGGAAGTTCCAGAACCAGATTACGACGCTCGCTGAGAACCAGGAGCGGCGGACCGTTCAGTTCTTGAAGGAATTGACCGAAAAGATTCCCCCCGACGCGTATCTCACGACGCTTCGCTACCGGAATAACCGCATCGAGATGGACGGCTTCGCGACCAAGTCGTCCGAGCTTATCCAGATCCTCGAGAGCTCGCCCCTGTTCAAGAACGCGCAGTTCACGTCACCGATCACGCAAGGGCAGGGCGGGCAGGAGCGTTTCTCCATCGTCGCCGAGGTGGAGGGATGACGCTTCGCGAGCGATGGGCTGCCTTCAATCCGCGCGAACGCCGGCTGATCGGCGCGGCCGGCGGCGTACTCGGGCTCTTCCTCGTCCACCTGCTCGTGCTCTCGCCCTTCCTATCCTACCGCCAGGAT
>JANNPN010000330.1:0-13380 GCA_031400185.1 Polyangiaceae bacterium | reverse complement strand
GGCTTTGGCGAGCACAGCTTGCCCTGCGAATCCTTGTTTCGCGAGCGGGATGGGCGTGCGAGACGTTGCCCGGCGGAGCGTCGCTCCACCCCCACCACGACGCGACGGTGCTGCAGGCGGCGACGAGCAACGTGCCGGATCGAAGGTCGGGGGCGATGGCAGGATCCGTTGGATCGATGTCATTGCCGCCACGACGGAAATGGCCGATTCTCTCTGCATGCCCCGCGTTTCTGCCACCCGTCACGTCGCCATGGTCGCGTTCCCCGAGGTCCAGATCCTCGACGTCATCGGTCCCCTCGAGGTGTTCGGGGCCGCCACTCGGCTGCTCGCCGAGCGCCGCAACGCCGCCGGCCCCGCGTATCGCGTCGAGATCCTCGCCGCGCGCGCCGGCGCGCTCCGCTGCTCCTCCGGCATGCGCATCGTCGCCGAGCGCGCGCTCCGGGGCGTCCGCTCCGGCATCGACACGCTGCTCGTCGCCGGCGGCATCGGCACCGCGGCCGCGCTCCGCGACGCGGGGCTCGTCGCCTGGGTGCGGGCCATGGCGCCGCGCGTCCGCCGGCTCGGCTCCGTCTGCAGCGGTAGCTTCGTGCTCGCCGAGGCGGGTCTCCTCGACGGCCGGCGGGCGACCACGCATTGGGCCTGGTGCAGCACGCTCGCGCAGCAGTACCCGGCGGTGACGGTCGCCCCCGACCCGATCTTCGTCCGCGACGGCAACGTCTACACCTCCGCGGGCGTCACCGCCGGCATGGACCTCGCGCTGGCGCTCGTCGAGGAGGACCACGGGCGCGCGCTGGCACTCGACGTTGCCCGTCAGCTCGTCATGTTCCTCCGGCGTCCGGGCGGGCAGTCGCAGTTCAGCGCCCAGCTCGCCGTGCAGACCGCCGACCGCGAGCCGCTCCGCGACCTCCAGGCGTGGATCACCGAGCATCCCGACGCGGATCTTTCGGTGCCGACGCTCGCCCGCCGGGTTGCGATGAGCCCGCGGAACTTCGCGCGCGTCTTCACGCGCGAGGTCGGGGTCACGCCGGCGTGCTTCGTCGAGTCGGTGCGGGTCGAGGCGGCCCGCCGCCGGCTCGAGGAGTCGGCGCACGGGGTCGACAGCGTCGCGGCGGCGTGCGGCTTCGGCACCGCCGAGTCCATGCGGCGCGCGTTCTTGCGGATCGTGCGCGTCCCGCCGGCCGCGTACCGCCATCGTTTCCGGGCAACGCTGCACTAGACGAGGAGGTCGCCATGAAGATCGTCATCCTGCTCTACGAGGGATTCACCGCGCTCGACGCGATCGGACCGTACGAGGTGCTCGCGCGCCTCCCGGGTGCGGAGCTCACGTTCGCGGCGGCGCGCGCCGGCGTCGTCACCAGCGACACCGGGTTCCTTAACGCGACCGCGACTGCCGGCATCGACGAGGTCCGCGAGGCCGACATCCTGCTCGTGCCCGGCGGCCCGGGCGACGAGGGGGTCCGGGCGCACGCGCCGACGCTCGACTGGCTCCGGCGCATGCACGAGCGAACCACGTGGACGACGTCGGTGTGCACCGGATCGCTGATCCTCGGCGCGACAGGGCTGCTCACGGGGCTCCGCGCCACGACGCACTGGGCGTTCTTCGACGAGCTCCGGAGCTTCGGCGCCGAGCCGGTGAAGGCGCGCGCCGTCGAGAGCGGCAAGATCGTGACCGCGGCCGGCGTGTCGGCGGGCATCGACATGGCGCTCCGCCTCGTGCAACGGATCGCCGGCGACGACTTCGCGCGCGGCATCCAGCTCGGCATCGAGTACGATCCGGATCCGCCGTTCGACGCCGGCTCGCCCGAGAAGCTGCCGCCGGAGATGGTCGAGCTCGTGCGGACGTTCGGACGGACCGCGCGCGCGCGTCGGGCGGCGGGAGCCTGACCGTGGAACGAAAGCAGGTCGGCATCGTCGTTTTCGACGACGTCGAGGTGCTCGACTTCTGCGGCCCCTTCGAGGTGTTCTCGGTGACGCGCCTCGACGACGCGCGCCGGCGCGAGACGCCGTCGCCGTTCGAGGTGCGGCTCGTCGCGGAGACGCGCGCCGTCGTGGTCGCGACCGGCGGGCTCCGCGTGCTGCCCGACTGCACGCTCGACGAGTGTCCGCCACTCGACGTGCTGGTGGTGCCAGGCGGGTGGGGCACGCGGAAGCTCCTCGAGCACCGCCCGCTTCTCGACTGGATCGTCGCGCGCGGGGGCAGCGTGCCGACCCTCACGTCGGTCTGCACCGGAGCGCTCCTCCTCGGGCGCGCCGGGCTCCTCGACGGACGCCGCGCCACCACGCACTGGCGCGCGCTCGATCTGCTCCGCGAGATCGCGCCGCGGACGACCGTCGAGGACGACCTCCATGTCGTCGAGGACGGGCACGTCGTCACGTCGGCGGGCATCTCGGCCGGCATCGACATGTCGCTCCGGGTCGTCGCGCGGCTCTATGGCGAGCAGATTGCGCGCGAGACCTCGCGGCACATGGAGTACCCGTTTCCGGAGGACAACCGCCGGCGCGTGTAGGCGCACGTGCCGGCACGACGTCGACTCAGTCGGACGCGGCGCCAAGCGAAATCGCAGCGCGCGCGCAGCCGCCGTGCTCAGGGCGTCGTTTTCGCCCCCGGTGACGCGGGCGCGTCCCATGGCACGAGCGCCGCCCCGGCGAAGCTCTCGGGCGAAAGGATCTCGGGCGGCGCCGCGGCGGCCTGCGACCATTTGATCGTGAAGGCGACCTTGGAATTCTCGGGGAAGTTCTGAACCTCGATCGTGCCGGGGAACCACTTCTTGCCGACGAGCACGTGCTCGGAGTCGGTCCGGAGCTTCACCAGATTGTTGAGCGTCTTCACGTAGAACTGTACCTTCAGCGGCAGCGTCCTCGCCTTGTCGAAGGTGTAGGCGCGGTAGACGTAGGCCGACTCGACCTGCGGGTGCCCGCCGGCGAGGACGACGTCGGCGCTCTCGTCCGCGATTTGCCAGAGCTTGAAGTCGTCGACGATGAAGCGGCTCAAGTCTTCGTAGCTGATGCCGAGGTCGGCGATGGGCTCGCTGATGGCCGACGTCTTGATGCTGCCGTCGGCGCGCACCATGACCTTGCGCTCGACGCCGCGCACGAGGGCCGCAAGCGGGGCCTCCTTCAACTGGAAGTACCAGGTCGCGTCCTTCCCCGGGGTGAGGAAGGCGATCGCCTGGGTGGTGCGCGGACCTTTGTACGTCTCTAGCGCGATCGCGATGTCGGCCCGCAGCACGGTCTGCGGCGTGCTCATGTCCTGGGCGCCGAGGAGAAGGAGCCGGAGCGACGCGCTATCGATCGCGTCCGCCCCGCCTGCGACGCCGATGACCACCGCTACGATGCCGAGCTGCCACGCTTTTCGAGCCCTGCCCACGCGATTCTTCATGCCGCCTCCCGAGCGCCCATGCGGTGACCGAGCACGCATCGCTCGGGAAGGTCTATCCGAGCGGATGAACACATTGTCAAGGTGAGGCGCGACCGCGCTGACACGATGCGGCGCGAAAAAATCCGTTTACACAATCGGAGGCCTGGGCTACAGAGCACGAGCCGATCTCGTTTCGTAGTGCCGTACGGAGTGCACCCTTCGTGACCCGTCTGCCTGTCGTTTCCCGACGCGAGACGTGTCGTCCATTCGACTCTCACCCCAGGAGGCAATCGATGAAATCCATGTCATTTTTCCTCGCGCTCGGCGCTGTCGCGTCGCTCGCACTCACTCCGGCGAGCTTCGCCGCGGTCTCCTGTCCCGACCGTGCTCCCGCCGCCATTACGGCTCCGCTCACGGAGGGCGGTCGGGCGTGCCAGAACGCGATCGCGAAGGCCGCCGCCAGCTACGTGAAGACGCAGGTGAAGACCACCGCGGGCTGCATGGCGAAGAACGTTCCGGGCACGTGTCCCAGCGTGAAGGACACGGAGAAAGCCCAGAAGGCGGCGCTCAAGGCGCGCGACGCCGTCATCAAAGCGTGCAGCGGAGGCGAGCTCGCCGACCTGACGACGTCGTATGATGTCGTCACCGATCCCGCGACGGTCGCGAGCTGCACGGTCTCGCAAAACAACGTCGAGAGCCGCCTGATCGCGTTCCAGGTGAACGGCACGCCGGGACAGATCAATAGCAACAAGGAGCGTTTGAAGTGCGTCAAGACGCTCAACGGCTCCGGCGTCAAGTACGCGCTCGCCGCCCTCCAGGCGATCAACAAGTGTCTCGCCGCCAACATCAAGGCGGGAACCCTCGGTGACCTGGCGCCGGTCTGCGTCGGTCGGTATCTCGGCAACACGTTCGTGAATCCGACCGACGTGAAGACCGCCGAGGCGCTCGGGAAAGCCCGTGACAAGGTCGAATCGAGCATTTCGAAGGCCTGCACGCCGATGGCGCCGTCGTTCTTCCACGCGGTCTACGCCTGCCCGGGCGCCCTGACGGTCGCCGACCTTCAGACCTGCATCGCGTGCGGCACGTGGGACAGCAGCCTGAGCATTCTGGCCGCGCAGTACTCCGAGACGGGTACCCTCGTGACGCCGGGAACGGATGCGCTCCAAAACGCCATCAATGCCGCGGCCCCGAACGCCAAGCTGCTGATCGCGTCCGGCACCTACCAAGAGGACGTGTCGATCACCAGTAACGTCCTGCATTCCGGTACCCAGCTGGTCGGCTGTGGCGGCGCGAGCGGTGACCGTCCGAAGCTCCAGCCGCCGACGCTCGGCGGGCCCTACCTGAACGGCGTGTTCGCCGCCGGCGTCGACGGCCTCGGGTTCCAGAGCCTCGAGGTGTCGGGTGGTTGGGAGGAGAACGGCATCTTCGTGACCGGCGCCAACGGCGTCAGCTTCCGCGATCTCGTCACCGACGGTGGCGACGGTAGCGCGGCGTGCGTCGGTGGCGGCAACGACGGCGCGGCGTGCAGCTCGACCAGCGAATGTCCGGCCGGCATCTGCGTCGACTCGGTGTCGACCTACGGCATCTTCCCGGTCGAGAGCAGCAACGTCTTGGTCGAGCTCTCCTCCGCCACCCAGATTCGTGACGCCGGTATCTACGTCGGCAGCTGCGAAGGCGTGGTCATGCGCTACAACACGGCGACCGGGAACGTCGCCGGGATGGAGCTCGAAAATTCCAGCGACGGCGTGGTCCACAACAACTACATGGCCCAGAACGTCGGCGGCTTGTTGGTCTTCAAGCTTCCCGGACCGTTTGTGCAGCGCGGGCACGACCACGACGTGCTGTTCAACGTGATCGAAAGCAACGACGCAACCCCGAACTTCGGGAAGCCGGGGACCACGGTCGCCGACATCCCGCCGGGGACCGGCGTCGTCATCCTGTCGACGCGGAATACCGACTACCACCACAACATCGTGGTCGACAACAACACGTACGGGTTCGCGGTCATCGATCAGCAAGCGTTCGACGTCCTGGCGGGAGGAGCGCTCGGTGGCGTCTTCAGTCACACCTGTGCGACGCCGGATCCGCCGTTCGAGAAGTGCAATCCCGCCAACGCCGCCGTGGATTGTCCGCTCTCGGCCTCGTGTGTGTTGGATCAGAAGCTCGAGGACAACTCCATCTACACCAACACGGTGAGTGGAAACGGCACGAACCCGGCCCCCGGATCGGTGCAGCCGGGGAACGCCGTCTATGCCGTCGTCGAGGAAGATCCAGGCGGCAACAACAACTGCTTCAACGGCACCACGCCGGCGAAGCCGCTCGGGAACACCACGGTGTCGAACTGCGGCTTCTGAGCTGAGCCGACGAAGCTAGGAACGGGAATGAGCATGAGTGGAGAGATCAGGCTGTCCGTGCGAATGAGCGCCACACGTCTCATCGTCGTGCTGACGATCCTCCTCGGAACGGCGCCGATCTTCTCCGCTCATGCCGCTCCCTACCCGACCACGCGTCACGATTTCGATTTGCCCGGCACCCAGCCGCTCACGGTGTCGGCGAGCTTTGCACCGCCCTCCGCTTGCACGCCGTGCCACGCCAACTACGGCCAACCCAGCGTCGAGCCCTTCCGCAACTGGCAGGGCTCGATGATGGCGCACTCCGGTCGCGACCCGTTGATGCTGGCGGCGCTCGCGATCGCGAATCAGGACCTCGAGCATTCCGGCGAGACGTGTCTCCGCTGTCACTTCCCGAAGGGATGGCTCGAGGGTCGCTCGGTGCCGGAGGACGGCACCGGCATGAGCCCCGACGATCGCCAGGGTGTGCAGTGCTCCATCTGTCACCGCCTCGTCGATCCCGTGGCGACGCCCGGCAACCCGCCCGAGGACGGGCCGATCCTGGCGGCGCTCCTCCAGCCCGTGCCCACGTTCAGCTCGGCCATGATGGTCGTCGATCCTCAGGATCGCCTGCGCGGGCCGTTCGACATCATCGCCGACCTGGGGAGCGATCCGCACATCCCCCTCCGCAGCACGATCGTGTCGCAGTTCCACAAGAGCTCCGCACTCTGCGGGACGTGTCACAACGTCCACAATCCGGCCTTCACCCGCAACATGATGGGCGAGTACGAGCTGAATGCGGTCGATACGCCCGCCGACCCTACGCTCGGGTTCCCCGAGCAGTCGACGTACGACGAGTGGGCCGCGAGCACCTATGCGTCGACCGGCGTGTATGCGCCGCAGTTCGGCCGCAACCGCGACACGGTCTCGTCCTGTCAGGACTGTCACATGCCCGCCGTCACGGGCAAAGACGCAAACATCGGCCTCACGCGCACGGACGTGCCTCTGCACGAGCTCGTCGGCGGCAACACGTTCGTGCCGACGATCCTCCCGCACCATCCGGTCTTCGGCGCCGAGGTGAACGCGGGGATCCTCGCCGAGTCGGTCGAGAAGTCGACGCAGATCCTCCGCAAGGCCGCGAGCCTCGGCATCACGCTGAACGGCGGTGTGCTCACCGTCCGCGTCACCAATGAGAGCGGACACAAGCTCCCGACCGGCTACCCGGACGGCCGGCGCATGTGGCTCCACGTGCGCGCGTTCAGCGCCGACCGCACGGTCGTGTTCGAGTCCGGCCGGTACGTCTTCGAGACCGCCGACCTCGTCGGGTACGAGGCGTTGCCGATGGACGGCGACTACGATCCGCACCTCCACGTCTGGGAGGCGATCCACGGCCAGAGTCCCGCGGCCGCAGCGGCGTTCGGCTCGACGCCTGGTCCGAGCCTGCACCTCGTGAAGAACAACGTCCGCGAGAAGGACAATCGCATCCCGCCGCGTGGCTTCACCAACGCGGCGTTCGAAGCCTTCGACGGTGCTCCGGTCGGGCAGGCGTTCGCGGACGGTCAGCACTGGGACGACGTCCAGTATCCGGTGCCGCCGTCGGCCGTCGGGGCGGAGGTGACGCTCTACTACCAGACCGCCTCGCGCGAGTACGTCGAGTTCCTGCGCGACAACAACACCACCAACGCCGCCGGCAACATCCTCTTCGATCTCTGGGACCAGCACGGGAAGAGCGCGCCGGTCGCGATGGCGCACGCGACGGTCGAGCCCGATCCGCGGAAGGTCACCAAGTGCAAGACGGCGATCTCGCGCAACCAGGAGAAGTACCGGAAGGCGTACGCGAAGGAGTGGGGCAAGTGCTACGCGGTCGAGACGCAAGCCCTCACGTGCGACGCGGCGGCGCGCGACGCTCGCACGGCTGCGGCCGAGGTGAAGCTGCGTGAGCGGATCGGCGGTGCGAAAGACCGCGTCTGCACCGGCCAGAACATCACTCCGGTCACCCTGGGACACGGCAACACCTGTCCGGTGCCATGCCCGACGACCGTGCTCTTCGACATGAACGACGTCGCGAGCTGCGCGGTCTGTACGGCGAAGGCCCTCGAGAGCGAGGAGCTGAACGCCGCCTACGGGTTCCGCCCGCCGGCCGTTCCCGCCACCCTCGCGCCTGCGGCGCTCAAATGTCAGAAGACGCTCGCCAAGGCTGCGAGCGGGCTCGCCGCCGGGTGGACGCGCGCGCTCGCGAGCTGCGAGGACGCGAACGCCCGCGGCATCAACGTGCCGCCGCTCGACTGCAACCTCGACCCCGACGGCGACGTCGCGAAGGCACAGGCCAAGTCGGCGAGCCGCATCGCGACCTGTGGCAGCTTCGCCGGCCTCTCCGGCTGCGCGACCAGCGGAACGGCCGCCGGCACGGCCGCGTGCTTCGACAGTGCGATCATGTCGGTCGCGCCGGGCTACACGGGGGTGGCGTATCCATGAGCATGCGACGGCAACTGCACCTCGGATGGATCGCGCTGACGCTGCTGCTCGGCGTCGTCGGCGCCCGCCCGGCCGACGCTCGGCCGACGTACTTCTCGGTGCTCACTAGCCGGTATTCGATCACCCCGAGCGACCAGACCTACGCGTGCGGGAACTGCCACATCAAGTGGACCGGCACCGGCGCGCGGAATCCGTTCGGGACGGCCGTCGAGCAGCAGCTCTATGTCGGGAAGTCGATCACCCAGGCGCTCGAAGACCTCGAGCCGATGGACACCGATGCCGACGGCTTCTCGAACCTCGACGAGCTCGCCACCTACCGCACGCTTCCCGGCTACTCCTGCGACAATTTCTTTCTCGCCGAGGGCGCGCCCGTCGGGTACGACACCTTCATCACTCCGCTGGTCCCGTCGTGTCTCGAGCCGATCGACATCCGGATCGAGCCCGCGGCGGTCACGTTCATCACAGAGGCGATGACCTCCGACACGAAGCAGCTGCGGGTCATCAACAACGGCAGCACCGATCCGATCACGGTGAGCTCGTATGCCTTTCTGCCCGGGGCTCACGCCACCTTGTCGGTGAGCGGACCGCCGGTGCCGTTCGACATCCCGATCGGTCAGTTCGTCGACCTCGACGTCACGTTCGCGCCGAACGCTGGCATCATCGCAATGGGCACGATTCGCGTCGCCTCGAATGACCCGGACGAGGCGGCGATCGACATCACCGTGCAGGGCTTCAGCTTCGTCCAGGTGCTGGCCGCACCTGAGGCCCGGGCGCGCTGCCTGAAGAGCATCGACACCCAGTTCCGGCGCTATGCCGACCGGCACCGCCGCGAGTGGAACCGCTGCTTCCTCGACGAGGTGAAGGGGCTCGCGTGCGACGCCGGTACGCGCGATCTCAAGATCCAGCAGGCCGAGACGCGCTTCCGCGACGCCGTTGGCGGATCGAAGGACAAGTCCTGCGTCGGCGAGAACATCGTCCCGTCGCTCCTCGGTCTGCCCGCCACTTGCGACGGCGGCTGCAGCAGCATCACCCTCTCCAGTATGCCCGCCCTCGCGGACTGCCTCGTGTGTCGCGAGAACGAGGCGCGCGATGCCATGCTGCGCGACGCTGTCGGAACGGCGCCGCCGGACTCGCCTCCGAACACCGCCGGGACGGCCGCGGCCTACAAGTGCCAGAACGGGATCGCGACCCGCTTCGCCAAGGGCGTGAGCAACGTCCAGAAGATCCTCGGCCGCTGCGAGATCGCCAACATCACCGGGACGCCGGTCGACTGCGCGGCGACGAACGCCGACAAGATCGCGGCCGCGCAGGCGCAGGTGAACGAGGGCGTGCAGCGCTGCACCGACTCGACGGGGCTCCTCGGCTGCTTCTTCGAGGGCGGTACGGGCACGTGTCTCGGCGATTCGGCGGCGGCGATCGGGACGGGCCTGGTCACCACGACGTTCGGCGTCGCGCCGTAGCGGTCGCGGAAAGGGCGCGCTGCGGCGAGCGCTCAGCAGCCGACCATTGGTGAGGAACCTGCTGGTCGAGACGCCGATTCGCACTCTCGTCGGCACGGGCTGGTCGCGATAGACGGGCGCGTGCGCCGCGACACCGGATCAAAGCTCGCGCTCGTGGTCGGGGCTACCGTCCTGACCGCGTGCATCGTCGAGGGCGGCGTGCGGCTCGTCGCCCGGCCGTCGCCACGGGCTTGGGGGATCGTGCTCGGGCGGGAGTTGCCACCCGTGCGGGTGATTCCGGCGCGGTTGCCGGACGTGGTGCCGGGGGCCGCGGCGCCTGGTGAGGGACCTGCGCTCGACTGGACCGACCTGCAAGGCGTGCTGCGGCCGGACCCCGTGATCGGCTACCTCCCGCGGGAGCGTGCGACCTCCAGCAACGGCTGGTGGCGGTCGAACGACCTCGGGGCGCGTGCGACGGCCGACACGTCGCCGACGCCGGCTGCGGGCACGACGCGCGTGCTCGTGTTCGGCGAGTCGTTCGCGAGCGGCAGTCGGGTCCGGCAGGAGGACGCGTGGCCCGCGCGGCTCGGCGCCGCGCGGCCCGATCTCGAAGTCGTGAACCTCGCCGTCGATGGCTACGGCATGGGGCAGAGCCTGCTGCGCTTCCAGGCGGTGGGCGCGCGGATCGACTACGCGCTCGTGTTCCTGCTCTTCGTCCCCAACGTCGACCTCTGGCGTGACGTCAACACGATCCGGTCGCTCGCGAAGCCCGACTGGAACTCGTACGTCGTGATGCCGCGCTTCGTGGTGGCTCCGGACGGTGCGGCGACTCTCGTGCCGAGCCCCTATGCCCATCCCAACGCCATCTACGCCGCGAACGCGACGGGTCTCAGCCCCGAGCTGCGCCGGCACCTGCTCGCGTACGACCGCTTCTACTTTCGCGCGCGCTACGAATCGCCGCCCCTCATCGGCGGCCTCGTGCTGTTCAAGATGGCCGCCGCCGTCTACGCGGCGCGGGCGACGGCGGCCGTCGTCCGCGACCTCGGCCCCGGCCGGATGGCCCTCGACTCGGAGGCGATGCGGGTCTCACGCGCGATCTTCGCGGCGATGCGCGCCGAGGCGGAAGCGCGCGGCAAGCGCTTCGTGCTCGGTGTGCTGCCCGACGAGAGCGAGCTGAACGCGATCGAGAGCGACCCCGCGGCCGCGGCCAACTGGCGCGACGTGGTCGCGCGGCTTCGCGCCGACGGCCTCGAGTGCCTCGATCTCGCCGGCGCGCTCACCGCGGTGCCGTCCGCGTCGCGCGATCGTGGATGGGACGGCAGTCACTACGGCCCCACGATGAACGCCGCGATCGCGGGCGCCGTCAGCACGCACCTGGCGCCCGCGGCGCGCTGAGCGCGGCGCGGAGCGCGCGGGCCGCACCGGCGGGATCGGGCGCGTCGAGAATCGCGCGGATGACGGCGACGCCGTCGGCGCCGGCCGCGCGGAGCGCGGGAACAGCCGCCGCAGTGATCCCGCCGATCGCGACGATTCCCGCCGAGGTCCGTGCCGACCCGAACGCCGCGCGCGCGGCCTCCACGCTGACGGCGCCGAGCGGCGCGCCGAACGCCTCTTTCGACGGGGTCGCAAAGATCGGTCCGAGGATCACGTAGTTCGCTCCTTCGGCGGCGGCCGTCGCGGCCTCGTCCGGTGCGTGCGTCGACCGTCCGATCACTGCGCGCGGGCCGACCAGCCGCCGTGCGGTCGCGGTCGCGAACGACGCGGCCGGCAGGTGCACCCCGTCGGCTTCGCACGCGAGCGCCACGTCGACGCGGTCGTTCACGAGGAGCACGGCCCCGTGCGCGCGCGTGAGCGCGCGCAGCACGCGGGCCGCGTCGAGCATCGTGCCGCCAGCGGCGCGCGGGTCGCGGAGCTGCACCGCATCGACGCCGCCCGCGAGCGCCGCGTCGATCGCGTCGCGCCGGTCGATCGCGTCGCGCCGCGCGATCACGTCGGTCGCCGCGACGATCAGCATGAGACGCGGCGCGCGCATGGTCGCCGCGGTCGCGCTCATTCGATGAGGTCGGAGAGGGGGCTCGACGCGGTGGCGTACAGCTTCCGCGCGATCCGCCCGGCCTTGAACGCTTTCCGTCCGGCCTCGACCCCGAGCCGCATCGCCTCCGCCATGAGCAAGGGATCGCGCGCGCCCGCGATCGCGGTGTTCATGAGGACGGCGTCGCAGCCGAGCTCGAGCGCCGCCGCCGCGTCCGACGCGGTGCCGACCCCGGCGTCGACGATCACCGGGACCTTTGCGTGCTCGAGGATGATGCGGAGGTTATAGGGATTGCGGATACCGAGTCCCGAGCCGATCGGCGCCGCGAGCGGCATGACGGCGGCGCAGCCCATCTCCTCCAGACGCTTGCAGGTGACCGGATCGTCGGTGATGTACGGCAGGACCTGGAAGCCCTCGGCGAGGAGCTTCTTCGCGGCTTCCAGCGTCGCGGGCACGTCGGGGAAGAGGGTGCGTTCGTCGCCGATCACCTCGAGCTTCACCAGATTCCCGACGCCGGCGTCGCGCGCGAGGCGGCAGGTGCGGACGGCGTCGTCGGCGGTGTAGCAGCCGGCGGTGTTCGGCAGGATCGTGAACCGCTTGGGGTCGAGGTGATCGAGAAGGTTCGGCGCCTTCGGGTCGGTGATGTTCACGCGCCGGACCGCGACGGTGACGATCTCGGAGCCGGCGATCTCGACCGCTTTGCGGGTCTCCTCGAAGTCGCGGTACTTGCCGGTGCCGACGATCAGGCGCGACGTGTAGCTCTTGCCGGCCAGGACGAATGGATCGTGCACGCTTCTCAACCTCCTCCGACGAAATGGACGATCTCGACGCGGTCGCCGGCGGTGAGCACGCGCCCGTCGTAGGTGCCGCGCGGTACGACGTCCTCGTTGATCTCGACCGCCACCCGCCCGGCAGTGAGCCCGAGCCTCTCGAGGAGCGCCGCGACGCTCGCGGCGTCGGGCAGCTCGTACGGCTCGCCGTTGACGGTCAACTGCATCTACTGAACGTGCCACGCCTCGGCGTCGCGCGCAAAACAGGTGGCGTGCATGACCTCCGCCTTCGAGAGCGCGCGCGGTGGGGGAGCTCGCCTACGGGTCCTACGGCCTTGCCGCTCGTGGTCCATATTTACTCGGTTGCGGGCCGCGGGTTCGCTCCCGGCCGCGCCGGATTGTCCCGGCGTCGGCGGCGACACGGCGAGGAGCGTTTCGTAGACGGCCTCGGGGATGAGTTGCTCTTCGACGCACCACTTAAAGAACTGGCGGATGAGGCCGACGAACCGGTTGATGTTCGTCCGCTCGCGCCCCTCGTCGATCATCGTCTGGCGGACGGCCTTCAGGTGCGGCGGGGCGAAGTCGGCCAGTCGGGTCGGACCGAAGAACTTCCGCAGGCAGCCGAGCGCGGCCTTGAGCGATTCCACGCACCGGGATTCCGAACCATCGGGATTGCGATAGGACGCCCTGGCGTGCCGGAAGAATCGGAGCAGGGCTTCGTTGACGGTGAAGTCGCACTGGCCGGACGGGTAGACGCCGCCGTTCGCGACGACGAGCAAAACGATTCCGGCGCATTCGGCCTTCGCAGCGGCGGAGCCGAACGCTCCAAGGTAAATGTCCCGAGTACGTCCGTAGGGAAGTCTTACCGTCGAAACGGCTCGATTCGGGGGCTGTGGTGGCAAATAGAAGGGACGGAATTGACGGGGGCGAGGCGTGACCCCTCCGAGTTTTCCGGTAATTTACCGGATAACCCTGG
>JANNPN010000325.1:0-19058 GCA_031400185.1 Polyangiaceae bacterium | reverse complement strand
ACATCGTCGATGCCCGCGCTCGGGAGCACGGTCCCCTCGATGTCGACCTGGCCTTGGAAGATGCCTGCGCCGACGACCTGCTCGCCGCTCGGGTCGACGGCGATGGCGGTACCGCTGTCCGCGCAACCCATCCGCCCGTAGCGATCCATCCAGAGGGGCGCGCCGGTGCTCCCGAACTTCGCCACCAGGATGTCGGCGTACCCGGCGCCGGTGAGCGTCGGCGTATCCGTGCCGCAGTTGAGCGAGCCGTAGAAGTGACCCGCAAGCAGCACGTTGCCGTCGTCGTCGGCCGCAACGCTCGTCCCCTGGCGCAGCGCCGTGTAGGTGCCCGTGCACCGTCGCGACCAGCGGTGCGCGCCGTTCGCGTCGAGCGACGCGACGAAGATGTCGGTGCCGGCCGCGTACCAGGTCGCGCCGCCGAACCCGATGCCGCCGTTCGACGAGCTGAAGCTGCCCGTCAGCGCGACGTTGCCGGCACGGTCGAGCGTGATGCCGTAGCCGACGTCCTGACCGTCCGAACCGTGCCGGCTCGACCAGATGCCGCTGCCGTCGGCACCCCGCAGCACCGCCAGGAACACGTCGTCGCCGCCGAAGGACGACTTGGTGCCGTTGCCGAAATTCATCGAGCCCTTGAAGGAGCCGGTGATCGCGACCTTGCCGTCGACTCCGACCGCGATCGCACGGCCGAAGGCCTCGTTGTTGTTGGCGAACGTCCTTGCCCAGACACGCGCCCCGGTGCTCGAGTACTTCGCCACGAACGGCGTCATGACACCCGCCGGCCCCGCGAGCATGAGCCCGTCGAAGTCCGCGCGGTCGAGGAAGCTCCCGATGAAGAGCACGCAACCCGTGCCGCCCGCACCGTCGCAGTTCGCGCTCGGGTCGACGGCGACGCCGCCGAGCGCGTCGCTGGTGGCAATGCTGGCCGCGCCGAAGCGCTTGGCCCAGAGATAGCGCCCGTCGCTCGCGTACTTCGCGACGAAGACGTCGCCCGCGCCGGCGGTCGTGAGCTCGGCGGTCCCGGCCCCGGGATCGAAATCCACCGTGTAGTTGAACGTCCCTGCGACGACGACACAGTCGGTGCCGCCGGCCCCGTCGCAGTCCGCGCTTCGATCGACCGCGACGCCGAAGGCCTGATCCAGGCCGATGGATCCCATCCGTTTCGACCACACGTGCGAGCCCGCCGCCGTGTACTTGGCGAGGACCACGTCCGACGCGCCGGCGGTCGACAGCGAGCCGCCGCCGAAGTTGGTGATCCCGGTGAAGGAGCCGGTCACGACCACGTCGCCGCGGCCGTCGATTGCAACCGCGCGCGCCGCGTCGGAACCCGTCCCGCCGAAGCGCTTGGCCCACGGACCGTCGCCGCTGTTCGGCGTCGAGGTCGGTACTGGGGTTGCGGTGCGTGTCGAGGTCGGTACTGGGGTTGCGGTGCGTGTCGACGTCGGCACGGCGGTCGCGGTCCGGACGGGCGTGGTGGTGGAGGTCGGAACCGCGGTCACCGTCGTGGTCGCCGTGACCGTCGGCACTGCCGTCACCGTGGCGGTCGTGGTCGGCACTGCCGTTCCGGTCGCCGTCGGGACCGGGGTTGCGGTACGCGTCGCGGTGCTGGTCGGTACGACCGTCGCCGTGCGGATCGCGGTGCTGGTGGCGACCGGTGTGGTCGTCGCCGAGGGGTGCGCCGTCGCGGTGCGAATCGGGGTCGTCGTCGGCACTGGCGTCGCCGTCGCCGCGACGAACGCGGTCACCGTCGCGACCGGCGCGCACGCGGAGGTCGACGCCGCGACGCGGGAGCGCGCGGACTCATTCGCGGCGTTGTCCACCGCGGACAGCTCATAGGTGTACGCCGTCGAGGCCGTGAGGCCGGCGTCGGTCGTCCCGGTCGACGCGACCTCGCGCAGGAAGGCGCCGTTCCGATACAGCTTGTAGCCGCGCATGCCGCTCGTCGCGTCGGTCGCGGGCGACCACATGAGGTCGATGCGACTGCAGGTCACCGGCACCGCCGCGAAGCCACTCGGCGCCAACGGCGGTGTCGTGTCGTTCGACAACGTCGTCGCGCTCGCGACCGTCGACCGCGTCGACTTCGTCGACCCGGAGACCGCCCGGATGCGGTAGTAGTAGCGGGTCGCGGCGGCAAGACCACCATCGTTGTAGCTGCGCAGGCTTCCGCCGTTGAGCGTCGCAATGATCTTGTAGCCGCTGGTCTGCTTGAGGCTCCGCTCGACGATGAAGCCGGTCACCTGGGCGTTGCTGTCGTTCCACCCGACCACGATGCGACTGCTCGAGTAGGCGACGGCGGAAAGCGCGCTCGGCGTTCGCATCGCGGCATCTACTTGCGTCGCTCCGGTCGCGATCAGCAGCGCGGCGGCGAGCAATCTCATAATCCAATGCATGTGCATGACGATCTCCCTCGCGTACGTTGGGTGACCTTCGCGGCGTGGAGACTTGATGCGATCTGCGGTCCGAAGGCGGCCACGTTAATGACCAGGAGGATGCAGAAAGCGCGCCGCACGGCGGACGCCAGCGCGGAATCGAGGCAATTCGCGATCGTTCTTGCGCGCTTGCTTCAGAGTCCTTCGCAAGCGCGTGGTACAAAACCAGCGCTCGTCAGGATTGTCCGTGCGGGGAGGGAAAGCGCCTCGCAGATGCGAGGTACAAAACCAGCGCGCGTCACAAACGGAGACGTGCCGGAAGCCTTCTTTCTACGCGACTTTTCAGGGCAGGACGCGCATCACGAAGACGTCGTCGAGACCGGCACTCGGCAGGAGGTGACCCTCGATGTCGACCTGGCCCTGGAAGAGGCCCGTGCTCATCACCTGGTCGCCGCTCGGGTCGACGGCGATGCCGGTGCCACTGTCGGCGCAGCCCATGCGGCCGTAGCGATCCATCCAGAGGTAGGCGCCGTTGGGCCCGAACTTGGCGGTGAGAATGTCCGCGTACCCGGCCGCCGTGAGGGTTCCGGTGTCGGTGCCGCAGTTGAGCGACCCGTAGAAGTGACCCGCGAGCAGCACGTTGCCGTCGTCGTCGGTCGCGACGCTCGTTCCCTGGCGCATCGCCGTGTAGGTGCCCGTGCACCGTCGCGACCAGCGATGCGTTCCGTTCGCACCGAGCGACGCAACGAAGATGTCGGTGCCGGTCGAGTACCAGGTCGCACCGCCGAAGCTGATGCCGCCGTTCATGGAGCTGGAGCTACCCGTCAGCGCGACGTTGCCGGCGCGGTCGAGCGCGATCCCGAAGCCGGCGTCCTGCCCGTCCGAGCCGTGCCGGCTCGACCAGATGCCGCCACCGTCCGCGCCGCGCAGGACGGCCACGAAGACGTCGTCGCCTCCGAAAGACGACTTCGTCCCGTTGCCGAAATTCATCGAGCCCTTGAACGAGCCCGTGATGGCGACGTTCCCGTCCGCACCGACCGCGATCGCGCGCCCGAAGGCTTCGTTGTTGTTCCCAAACGTCTTCGCCCAGACGCGCGTGCCGCCCCCGGAGTACTTCGCCACGAATGGAGTCATCACGCCCGCCGGCCCCGCCAGCATGAGTCCGTCGAAATCGGCACGCTCGTAGACGCTGCCGATGAAGAGCACGCACCCCGACCCGCCGACGCCGTCGCAGTTGGCGCGTGAATCCACGGCAACGCCGGACAGGATGTCGTTGGTCGTCGTGTTGTTCGCCCCGAAGCGTCTCGCCCAGAGGTACGTGCCTGCGCTCGAATACTTCGCGACGAAGACGTCACCCGCGCCGGCCGTGGTGAGCGCGGCGGTTCCCGGCCCCGGGTCGAAGTCGGCCGTGTACCCGAAGCTGCCCGCGACGACGACACAGTTCGTGCCGCCGGCACCATCGCAGTTGGCGCTGCGATCGATCGCGACGCCGACGCCCTGGTCGAGGCCGATCGAGCCCATGCGATGCGACCACACGTGCGCGCCCGTCGCGGTGTACTTCGCGAGGACCACATCGGACCCACCTGCCGTGCTGAGCGCGCCGCCGCCGAAATTCGTCGTACCGGTGAACGAGCCGGTCACGACGACGTCGCCGCGCCCGTCGATTGCCACCGCCCGTGCCGCATCGAATCCCGTACCCCCGAAGCGCTTCGCCCACGGTCCGTCGGTCGGCACCGGCGTCGTCGTCGGCACCGGCGTCGCGGTACGCATGGGCGTGGTCGTCTGGATCGGCGTCGCCGTGCGTGTTGCGGTGCGCACCGGCGTCGACGTGCGGATCGCGGTGCTCGTGCGGACGGGCGTCGCGGTCGCAGTGCTCGTGCGGATCGGCGTCGCCGTCCGGACCGGGGTCGTCGTCGCGCTCACCGCACACGCGGGCGTCGACTGCGAGATCATGTGTTGCGCCGACTCGTTGCCGGCGTTGTCGCTCGCCGCGATGCCGTAGGTGTATCCGGAGGACGGCGCGACCGTGAGGTCGGTGATCGAGATGCCGGGTGTCAGGATCTCACGGAAGAGTGCCCCGTTTCGATAGACCTTGTAGCCGCGGAGCCCCGACCCGCCCGTGTCGACGACCGGGGGCCAGAACACGTCGATGCGTCGACACTCGACCGTGCCGATGCGAACGCCGGTCGGCACCGGCGGCGGCGTCCCGTCGGCGTTCGTCGTCGGCGTCGTGACGCTCGCCGTGCTCGAGAGCTGCGATACCGTTCCGTTCTGCTTGGCGCGCATCCGGTAGTAGTACGTGGCGCCGGCGGCGAGCCCCGTGTCGCCCCAGCTCCGTGCGGTCGCCGCCGGGCTCGCGATCGTCTTGAAGCCGTTGTCCGGCTTCGAGCTCCGCTGCACGACGAACTCCGTCAGCACGGCATTCGAATCGCTCCAGGTGAGAAGCACCGAGCTGGTGGAGGTCGCCCGCGCGGCGACCTCGGACGGGACCGCAAGCGTCGCGGCCGTCGCCGTGGAGCCGCCGAGCCCGAGCGCAAGCGCCCCGACGACCCCGACCGCAAATCTCATGACGCACGATGCCTTCACTGTTCGATGCATCTCCCTGCGACGGCGCGACCAACGGACGCGCGCGTAGGAATTCATTGGGATCGAGGGGTAGACTATGGGCTTGTGTGTTCGACGACCCGCCACCACATCCCCACCGCATCCGGCGGCACTAGGGCAGCACCGCGGGAACCTCGACCTCGGTACAAGAGATCGAGCGACGGCGCAACGAACGTTTTTTGAGTTTCTGCTACCGCGTCGCTTCCAGCAGACTCCGTGCCGCTCGCTGTGTGGTCCAATGGCGCCCTCTCGCCAGCTCCGAAGCCGTTAGGGGTCTTTACGAATTGCCGGGAATCAATACGTTAGAAACCGCTCGCCGGACCCCTGGTCGGGGCACCGGCGGCGCGGGCGGCAGCGCGAGATTGCGGAGATGCGGGATCATGCAGTGGGAGCCCGGATCCACGAGGATCGTGGGCTCGCGACCACCACGGTCTCTCGGCTCCCGGCCGAGCGATGCGCCAACGTCCGGGAATCGAAGCGCTACGCGCCTGCGAAGACGATCAGTGCAGCGGTGCAAAGGACGCGTGCACCGCGATCATGCAGTCGACGGCCGCAGCTCCCAGCGCATCGGCGCGCGCTTGATGCCGCCGACGAAGCTCGACCGTACGCGCGCCGGCGGTCCAATCTGCTCGCATCGCACGAGCCGTTCGCGGAGTTGCGCGAATGCATGGCGCAGCTCGAGGCGCGCGAGGTGCGCGCCCAAGCACACGTGCTCGCCCATTCCGAAGCCGATGTGCGGATTCGGGTCGCGCCCGATGCGGAACGTGAACGGGTCGCCGAAGACCTCCTCGTCGCGGTTGCCGGACGGATAGAAGAGGCAGACGGATTCACCCGTACGGATCGTTTTCCCCCGCAGCTCGAAGTCCGCCGTCGCGGTGCGTGCGAACTGGATGACGGGCGTCGTCCAGCGCACGATCTCCTCGACCGCACCCTCGACGAGACCGCCGTCTCCCTGGAGCTTCCGCCACTCTCCCGGGTTTTCCAGCAGGGCCAGCATGCCGCCGGTCATCGCGTTCCGCGTCGTCTCGTTGCCAGCGACGACCAACAAGAAGAAGTACGAGAGCAGCTCGACCACCGGCAAGGCCTCGCCGTTGACCTGACCGTTGGCGACGACGCTCACGATGTCCTCGGCCGGAGCCGCGCGGCGCTGCTTCACGAGCTCGTCGAAATAGACGAAGAGCTCGATACGCGCCTGATCGATCGTGTCGAAGGCCGTCTTGGCATGCTGGAACTCGGGATCCTGCGGGGCGATGATCTCGTTCGTCCAGCGGAAGAGCTTGTCCCAGTCCGGCCGCGGCACCCCGAGCATCTCCGCGATCACGGCGATCGTGATCTTGGCCGAGATGTCGCGGACGAAATCGCCGTCCTCGACCGTTGCCGCTTCGTCGAGAATCTCCCGGGTCACACGCGCGACCTTCGCGTCCATCCCGCGGATCGCGCGCGGCGTGAACCAGTGGCTCGTCACTTTGCGGTACCGGGCATGGTCGGGCGGATCCATGTTGAGGAGGTGGCGCGACGTCCCCTCCTCGGGCGGGGGCAGGTCCTTCGTGAACACCGCGAGCCGGGGCGCGTTCAGAAAAAGCTCGGGCTGCTTCCCGATCTTGATGATGTCGGCGTGCTTGGTGACCGCCCAGAACGGGTCGACGTTCGGGCGCTCGTACCAGAAGACCGGGTCGTGCTGCCGACACCACGTCCACTCGGGATGCGGATAGCCGTGCTGCTCGTAGTGCTCGGGGGTCGCGAGATCGAGGCTCGCGGGATCGAGAGCGGTCACGGGGTCACCTCGTGCATGGATTTGCGCGCGGACCTTACCGGCTCCGCCGAGGTGGTGCTACGGGGACGCGACGCGTGACGTCTGGCGCGTCAGGACGCGGTGACGGCGGCCCGCTTCGCCCACTCGTAGTCGGGCTTACCGTTCGGGCTCCGCATGACCTCGGGAACGACCACGATCCCCTTCGGCAGCTTGTAGTCGGCGAGGTGGGGGGCGCAGTGCGCGCGGAGCTCGTCGAGCGCGGGCGCTCGATTGCCCGGGGCAAGCGCCATCACCGCCGTCACCTGCTGGCCCCAGCGCTCGTTGGGAACGCCGACGACGAGCGCGTCGTACACCGCCGGATGGCTCTTCACGATGCGCTCCACCTCCTCGGCATAGATCTTCTCGCCGCCGCTGTTGATGCAGGACGAGTCGCGGCCGAGAAAGAGCACGCGGCCGTCGGGGAGGAACCGGCCGCGGTCGCCGCCGATCGCGTAGCGCTTGCCGTTGATGGTCTGGAACGTCGCCTGGGTCTTCTCTTTGTCGCCCATGTAGCCGAGGCAGAGGTCGCCGGTGCTCGTGATCCAGCCGGTCTCCTCGCTGCCGGAATCGAGCTCCCCGCTCCGGTCTTCCTTCAGCAACACGGTGCCGGCACGGAGCTGATAGGCAGGCACGCCTTTCTGGCCCGACTCGGTGTCGGTGCTCATCGCTTGCATGCCGAGCTCCGACGCACCGATGCTCTCGATGACCATGACCGGCGGCAGCTCGGCCAGGAGCTCCTGCTTGACGGTCGGCGAGAGCACCGCCGCCGTGCTGACCAGGACGCGGAGCGACGACAGATCGTACTTGCCCTCGCGCTGCGCCGTGATGAGCGGGCGCGCGAACGCGTCGCCGATGATGCCGATCGCGTCGGCTTGGTGCTTCGCCGCCGCTTGCCATACCCCGTGTGCGTCGAGACGGCGGGTCTCGTCCGGCAGGATGATGGTGCCGCCGCGATGGAAGGAGTTGAACGAGTTCCACTGCCCCGCCCCGTGCATGAACGGCAGACAGATGAGCGAACGGCCGCCCATCCCCATCTGCACGTGGTCGCGGAGCTTCTCCTCGGTGTCGAGCCGTTGAAAATGCGGCAGGTTGCCGCCGAGCCCGTTGTAGAAGACGTCCTCGTGACGCCAGAGGACGCCCTTCGGCATGCCCGTCGTGCCGCCGGTGTAGAGGACGTAGAGGTCGTCCGAGCTGAACGGGAGATCGAGCATGGTCGGCGGCTCCGACGCGAGCGCGGTCTCGTAGTCGACGGCGCCCGGGAGCAACGCGTTCCCCGACGCATCGGGGATCTGGAACAGGTGCTCGAGCTGCGGTGCCCGGTCGCGCACCTCCGCGAGCAGCGGGGCGAAGGCGGCGTGGTATACGATCGCGCGCGCGCTGCTGTTCTCGAGGAGGTACAGCAGCTCGTCGGCCTTGTAGCGATAGTTGATGTTCACCGACGCGCAGCGGGCCTTGTAGCTGCCGTACATGACCTCGAGATACTCGGGGCAGTTGTAGAGGTAGACCGCGACGTGATCGTGCCCAGATTCCCAGGGCTGCAGGTCGCGGCGCTCCTTCCGGGTGCCGAGCCCGCGCGCCGCGAGCACGCGCGCGAACCGGCGGCTCCGCTCCGCGAGCTCGCGGTACGTGACCACGCGATCCTTGCTGATGATCGCTTCCTTGTCCGGCATCAAGCCGGCGATGAGCTCTTGGATCAGTCCGAGGTGAACGTTCATGGGGGGCTCACTGTCCTTGGAAGACCGGGGTGCGCTTTTCCTTGAAGGCGCGCGTCCCCTCCTTCGCGTCTTGCGACATCGACACGGGGATGCCGAATTGCTGCTCGATATCGAGCGCGTCCGCCGTCGGGCGGCCGAGCCCCGCCAGCACCGAGCGTTTCACGGCCTGCACGGCGAGCGGGCCGTTACGCGCGATGACCTCGGCGCAACGCTTCGCTTCCATCATGACGTCACTCGCCGGAACGATGCGATTGATCAATCCGATCGTGAGCGCGTCGGCCGCCGAGAACTGCTCGCCCATCAGCAGAATCTCCATCGCGTGGCAGAATGGGATCTGACGCGCGAGTCGCACCGTCGACCCGCCCATCGGGAAGAGCCCGTGCTTCACCTCGGCGATCGCGAAGCGGGCATCGTCGGCGGCGATGCGGATGTCGGTCGTCTGGAGGATCTCGCTGCCCCCCGCGACACAGAAGCCCTTCACTGCCGCGACGATCGGTTTCACGACCTCGTAGTTCCGGAGCAGCCCTTTGTAGATGATGGGGACGTCCTCGATGATGCGGCGGTCGTAGTCGGTCTCGGGCGGGCGCTGGCCCTGCATCATGCGGACGAGACGGTCGAGGTCGGCACCGGCGCAAAACGCCTGGTCGCCTGCCCCGGTCAGAATCGCCACCCGGATGTGCGGGTCGTCGTTCACGTCCTGCCACGCATCGGCGAGCCGGCAGAGCATCTCGGCGTTCAGGGCGTTCCGCACCTCGGGCCGATTCATGGTGAGGGTCGCGACGTGACCCTCCTTCTCGTACAGCAGCGCCGGTTCGCTCATCGGGCGCGAAAAGTATAACAAGTTTCATTCTTGTCAAAGCAGACGCGGGGGTCAGTGCACGGCTACGTCGCGCCGAACGAGTAGCGCGCCGACGAGCGGGGACCGCGCGTCGACCTACCGGAGCTTCGCGATCACGTCGGTCGCGTAGGCCTCGAGATGGTGCCGCTTGGCGTCGAGCGGCGCGCGCGGACCGACCGTGAAGAGGAGCGGCCAGCTCACGAGCGAGGTGACGCCTGCGTCCTCGAAGCGGCGGAGGTCGTCGACGTTCGGCGGCGCGCTCAGTACGAGGACCGCGTCGAAGGGCTCGCGATCGCGGCCGGCCTCGCGGCGGAGCTCGTTCAGATGCGCCATGACGCCGAGCACCAGCTCGGGCGCATGGCCCGACCCGATCCAGCCGTCGCCGAGCCGCGCCGCGCGCTTGAACGCGGCCTCGCTCTGCCCGCCGATCAGGATCGGCGGCTGCACCCGCGGTGCCGGTGACATCTGGAGACGCGGGAAGTCGTAGTGGGTGCCGTGGTGCTCGACCATGCCGCCGGCCCAGACCTTGCGCAGCACCTCGATCTGCTCGTCCATCCGTTTGCCGCGCGCCTTGAACTCGCGGCCGAGGACGTCGAACTCCTCGCGCATCCACCCCGCGCCGATGCCGAGCCCGACGCGGTCGCCGGACAGCAGCGCCAGGCTCGCGACCGCCTTCGCCACCTCGAGTGGGTGTCGCAGCGGCAGGATGTAGACGCCGGTCACGAAGCGCAGCGTCGTCGTGACCGCCGCCATTGCGGCGATCTGTACCCAGGGATCGAGCCACGGGGTGTCGGCGGTGAACGGGGGCGCGCCGGTGCCCGTGTACGGGTACTTCGAGGCGAGCTGCTCCGGGAAGAAGACGTGCTCGGAGACGAATACGCCGGTGAAGCCGAGCTCCTCGGAGAGCCGCGCGACGTCGAGCAGCTCGTCGGGATCCGAGAAGGTGACGGATTGCCAGAACTTCATACGGGCTTCACGGGCGGGGGATTCCTCGAGCCCCTCACGGGCGAGTTATTCCTCGAGCGCCTCACGGGCGCTCGCTGCCGACGATCCACATCGCGAAGAACTGCGAGCCGCCGCCGTACGCGTGGCCGAGCGCCTTCTTTGCTCCCGGGACCTGATGCTCGCCGGCGAGGCCGCGCACCTGGAGCGCGGCCTCGGCGAAGCGGATCATGCCGGACGCGCCGATCGGGTTCGAGGACAGCACGCCGCCCGACGGGTTGATCGGCATGTCGCCGTCGAGCGCGGTGGCGCCCTCTTGCGTCATCTTCCAGCCTTCGCCTTCCGGCGCGAACCCGAGGTTCTCCATCCACATCGGCTCGAACCAGCTGAACGGGACGTAGACCTCGGCTGCGTCGAGCTCCTTCCGCGGATTGGTGATGCCGGCCTTCTTGTAGAGCTCGGCGGCACAGTCGCGGCCGGCCTGGGGGTTCACGAGGTCGCGGCCCGCGAACATCGTGGGCTCGCTCCGCATCGCGGCGCCGTGCAGCCACGCCGGCTTGTTCTTGGCCTTCTTCGCCGCGGCGTCGCTCGCGAGCACCATCGCGCACGCGCCGTCGGACGACGGGCAGGTCTCCATGTAGCGGATCGGATCCCACAGCATCGGCGAGCCCTCGATCATCTCGTAGGTGACGTCCGGGAAGACGAGGTGCGAGGTCCAGTTCTTGGCCGCGTTCAGGCGGTCTTTGAGGGCCACCTTGATGCCCGTGTCCTCGGGCGCACCCGACCGCCGCATGTAGGCGCGGATCAGCGGCGCGAAGTAGCCGCCGGCGCCTGCGACGATCGCCTGTTGGAACGGGATGCGGACCGTGAGCGCCCACATCGCATTCCCCTCGCTTTGCTTCTCGTACGCGACCGTCAGCACGCGCTCGTGGATGCCGGCCTGGATGAGGCTCGCCGCGACGATCGCCGTGGAGCCGCCGACGCTCCCCGCCGTGTGGACGCGCAGCATCGGCTTGCCGGCGGCGCCGAGCGCGTCAGCGAGGTAGAGCTCGGGCATCATCGTGCCCTCGAACATGTCGGGGGCCTTGCCGATCACCACGGCGTCGATGTCGCGCCACCCGACGCCGGCATCCTCGAAGGCGCGATCGACCGCTTCGCGCAGCAAGCCCGGGAGAGAGACGTCCGTTCGTTTGACGTCGTGCTTGGTCTGCCCGACGCCGATGATTGCGCAGCGCTCCGCCATTAGTCTCTCTCCAGCACGCAGACGAGATTCTGTTGCAAGCACGGCCCCGAGGTCGCGTGCGCGACGCCCCGCTTGCCGTCGCCCCTGGCGAGCCGCGCCGCGGCCTCGCCGATCCGGAGCAGGCCCGCCACCATCATCGGATTCGCGGCAAGCGCGCCGCCCGACGGATTCACGTTCACGTCGGCACCGAGCCCAAGCGCCTCGCGGAGGATCAGCTCCTGGTGCGTGAAGGGCGCGTGCAGCTCGGCGAGGTCGACCGTGCCGCGTCCGACGCCCGCCCGCTCGCCGGCGAGCCTCGTCGACGACGAGCGCACGAGGTCGCGCGATCCGAGCGCGTGCGCCTCGATGCGGTGGTCGATGCCGCGGATCCACACCGGCTTCATGCTGCTCTTCTTCACCAGGTCGCCGCACGCGAGCACGATCGCGGCGCAGCCGTCCGAGATCGGCGGGCAATCGTGGGTGCGAAGCGGTGACGCGATGTACGGCGTCGCGAGCAGGGTCTCGGCGTCGGCCGACGTCCGTACCTGCGCCTTCGGGTTTTGCGCCGCCGCGCGCCGGCTCCGGACGGCGACCTCGGCGAGATCGCGCTCGCTCTTGCCGCTCGCTTCGAGATACGCGCGCGCCTGCAGCGCCGCGAGCGAGATCGCGTCGGGCCAGAGCGGTGCGGTGCAGTACGGGTCGAGCTGGATCGTCAGCACGTCGGGCAGGTCGCCCATCGACGACTTCCCGAACGCGTACACCAGCGCGGTGTCGGCCTCGCCCGTCTGCAGCTTCACCCACGCCTCGTAGAGCGCGAAGGCGCCGTCCATCTCGACGTGCGACTCGACGATCGGCGGCCACGCGCCGACCGCGTCGAGCGCGCTCACGAACGCGAACGGCTGGCCCGCGAGGTAGTCGCAGCTCCCCGACACCGTGATGCCGATGTCCCTGCCCTTCAGGCCCGCTTGCCGCTTCGCCTCTTGCAGGATCGGCATCAGCATCTCGACCTCGTTGCCCGAGGTCTCGCGCCGGACACTCGCCGACTGTGCGAATCCAACGACGGCGACGTCTCTCATTTACGTGTGCTCCTTGTAGCTCTCGAACGGCGCGTCGGGCTCGTCGATCGGCCGGAAGTAGCGAATGCTCTCGAAGGTCGCGGCGAGCTCCTCTTTCGGCGCCCACACCGCTTCGACCCGCATGCCCATGCGGACCTCGTCGAACGGGCACTCCTGGATGAGCGCGAAGAACGGCAGGTCGGCGCCGTCGAGGAGCACGTGCGCGCAGGCGAACGGCGGAGGCACCGACAGGACGTCGGACGGGATGCGGACGATGCAGAAGGTCGTCACGGTGCCCTTGCCCTTGATCTCGACCTCGTCGGTCGTCGGCACGCCGCACTTCGGGCACGCGCCGCGCGGCGGCACATAGACCTTGCTGCACTCGGGGCAGCGCTGGCCGAGAATCCGGCCCTCGGCCATGCCGAGGAGGAAGCGCTGCGTCGCGTGCCCGGCGGTGTACGTGTAATCGAGGCGGATCGGGGTGGTGATGCTGGTGATCTCGCTCATGCTCACTCCGGCTGGAAGCAGACGATGTCGTGGATGGTGCCTTCGGGCGATTCCTTCCAGCGCGGTGTGACGCGCATCCCCGTCCGCATCTTCGCGGCGCTACCCGCGTCGACGGCGTGCAGCATCCCGCTCGTGGCGCCGTCGAGCTTGACGAGGGCCCAGGCGAACGGTGTCTGCAGCGGGTGCTTCGGACGCGGCTTCTCGATCCACGTCCACGTCGTCACGACGCCGCCCGGACCGACCGGGACGATCTCGTCGATCGACTCGCCGCTCTCCGGGTCGTACTCGACGGGCGGCACGAGGACGCGGCCGTCGCGCGTCCGCACGCCGACCAATTTCTGCTCGGTGAGCGCGCTGAAGAATGCCCCGAGCACCGGCCCGACGGACCGGCGATACGGATACTCCAAGACGTGCGCCGCCGTGAGGCGCTTCGACTCGCTCTCTGCCATGCGTGCTATTCCTCGGTGGAGTTGGTGTGCATGAGCGCCGCGGCCGTCCGCACGCGCTCGGAGATGTCTTTCACGGGATGGAGACTGCCGGCCCACCCGATCAGCGCGGCGAACCACACGTTCTGCAGTATGAAGGCGACCTGCCGCTCGCGCTCGGTGCTGGTTGCGGGCGAGATGTCGCGGCTGAGATCGACGGGCTTGCCGCGGAGCGCCGCGACGATGAGGCGCGTCATGCGGGAATGGAAGCCCGCGACCTTCGAGGCGACCTGGACGTCGCCCGACGCCATCGCGCGCAGCATCGCGCGCGCGAACTGTTGCCGATATGTCATGCCGCGGGTCGCGCGCTCGAAGAAGCGCGTGACGCGCGCGAGCGCCGAGCGACCCTCGACGGGATGGGCCGCCATCGCGTGCTCGAGCTTCTCGAGCTCCTCGGTCAGCGCGAAGAGCAGGATGTCTTCCTTGCTGTGGAAGTACTTGTAGAGCGTGCCGAGCGCGACCTCGGAGACCTCGGCCACGTCGCGGAGGCGTACGCCCTCGAAGCCGCCCTTCTCCGCCAGCTCGATCACCGCGTCGACGATGCGGCGATGGCGGCGCAGCTGACTCGCCGCGAGCCGCGCCTTGGGCACGCCGTCGTCGGTTCGTAAGCGCGAGACGTCGAGCCGTGGCCGCGAGCCCATCATTGATATTTGAAACATGTTTCAATATTGATGTCCAGCGTTCCATGGCCTACACGCTCGCCGATCTGAACGAAGCCATCGCCGCCGCCGTGCCCGACCGCGACGCGATCGTCACGGCATCGCGGCGCCTCACGTGGCGCGCGCTGCGCGACCGGACGCGTCGGCTCGCGCACGTCATCGCGAACGCCGGGCTCGGCTGCCGCCGCGAGCGCGCGGACTTGGCGCCATGGGAGTCGGGTCAGGACCACGTCGCGCTCTACATGTACAACGGCCACGAGTACCTCGAGGCCATGGTCGGCGTCGGCAAGGCGCGCGCCGTCCCCTTCAACGTCAACTACCGCTACGTCGAGGACGAGCTCGTCTACCTGCTCCGCGACGCCGGCACGCGCGCGCTCATCTACCACGCGAGCTTCGCGCCGATGCTGGCCCGCGTGCTACCGAAGCTGCCGGCGCCCGCGCTGCTGCTGCAGGTCGCCGACGACAGCGGCGAGTCGTTGCTCCCGGGCGCCCGCGACTACGAAGAGACGCTCGCGGCGAGCTCCGCGGCACCGGTCGAGATCGCGACGACCGACGACGACCTCTACATGGTCTACACCGGCGGCACGACCGGCATGCCGAAGGGCGTGCTCTGGCGGCAAGCCGACATCTTCTTCGCCGCGATGGGCGGACGCCTCCCGGGACAGATGCCGGTGACGAGCATCGACGACGTGGTGTCCCGCACCGCCTACGGCGACCTGAACCGCACGCTGCCCGCCCCGCCGTTCATGCACGGGGCCGGCCACTGGACCGCGTTCATCACGCTGCACTCGGGCGGGACCGTCATCGTGCAGCGCGAGACCAAGCGCCTCGACCCCGACGACATCTGGCGCACGATCGAGCGCGAGCGCGCCGTGTCGCTCACGATCGTCGGCGACGCGTTCGCCCGTCCGCTGCTCGATCAGCTGCGCGCCGGCTCCTACGACCTCGCGTCGCTCAAAGTGATCGGATCCGGCGGCGCCGTGTTCTCGCTGGCCCTCAAGCAAGCGCTCCTCGAGCTCCTCCCGAGCATCATGATCGCTGACGGCTTCGGCGCGTCGGAGACCGGCGCCCTGGGGGCGAGCTTCATGGCCGCGGGCTCGACGCCGTCGCCGGGCGGGAGCCTCGGTGGCGGATTCAATCTCGATCAACAACACACATTCGTCGCCGACGACGGCCTGACGCGCCGGATCGCGCCCGGCGACACGACCGTCGGCTGGCTCGCGCGGAGCGGCCACATCCCGCTCGGCTACCTCGGCGACGAGGCCAAGACGCGCCGCACCTATCCGGCGATCGACGGCATTCGCTGCGCGATCCCTGGCGACCGCGCGCACCTGAACGACGACGGCACCATCAGGGTGCTCGGCCGCGAGTCGGTCTGCATCAACAGCGGCGGCGAGAAGATTTTCGCCGAAGAGGTCGAGCAGGCCCTGAAGCGTCACCCGGCGGTCTACGACGTCCTCGTGACGGGGACCCCGAGCGAGCGCTGGGGCGAGCAGGTCACCGCCGTCGTCGCGCTTCGCCCCGGAGCGACCGCCACGGCCGATGAGCTCCGCGACGCCGCCGGCGCCGACCTCGCCCGCTACAAGCTGCCGCGCGCGTTCGTGTTCGTCGACAGCGTGCAGCGCGCGCCGACCGGGAAGCCCGACTACGCGTGGGCGAAGGCGACCGCGACCCGCCACCTCGCGGCGTCGGCGTCCTGACGTCGCCGCTTCACGACGCCGGTTCGCAGCGCAGCGCGAGCTTGTCGATGTCCTTCGTCCCGTCGTAGATCGAGCTCCCACCCCACGGAGAAAACCTCCATCTTGTGGCCCAGCGCCGTCAGCAGTGCGTAGAAGCCGGTTCCGACCGGCATCCAGCAGCTGAAGGCGAGCACTGACGCGAGCGCGGATCGCGGCCCGTCATCGATCACTCAACGATGAGGTCAGCGCGCGATCGCGACTGCGTGGTACCCGGCGACCGCGTCATCTTGCGGCATCAATGCCTCGAACTCCGCCTTGCCGCCGAGCGGCGCGATCTCGTGCGCGAGCGGTGGCGTAGTCACGGTGCGGATCACGTTGCCCGCGCGGTCGAGCGCGTTCACGCGGATCGAGATGCCGCTCACCTTGCGATCACCGGAGTTGACGATCGTCCCGACCACTTTCTCTTGCGTCGGATCGGCGGCCTGCTCGCCGTGCAGGTTAATGATGGTGATGTCGACCATCTTCGGCGGCGCAACCGGCTGCCGTACGGCGACCGTTCGTTCCTCGGTCGTGACGAATCGCTCGCGGTGCGAGGAGCAGGCGGCGACCGCCGCAACCAGGCTGAACGCGATGACGTAGCTCGTGGAATGCCTCATGTCCCGCCGCGGTCGCAAGGAGCATGCCGGCGTGCCGTCGTGACTTTCCTACGTCTTTGCGGAAGCGGCTTTTGCAGATTGAAGAAATGACGGTTTAGTAGGTGAGGAATCCTGCTGCCGCCCGGCCGCCCGGGGGCGGGCGTACCGCCGCGGCGGCTCAACCCGGGACGTCGAGCGGGTCGAGCAATCCGTGACGGCGCCAGCCGACCGTCAGGAGCCACATCCTCGGTTCGGCGACGGGCCGCTCTTCGGGACCGGCCCCTTCCCTCGGAGGGGTTCCACGCCTCCATCCATTGAACCACCGCGCCGACGACGCGGGGTCGAAGCGCATCGCCCTCTTGAGAGTCCCCGCCTGCGTCGCGTCGTGGCGCGCGTTGAGGAGCACGTACCGGAGCGCACGGTGCACCTCGCGCGGCGTCGGCAGCACCCGGTGATGATAGCGATCGGCGAGGACGCGCCCACGCCGCCCGGTCACACGATTCACCGCCCGCGCCAACCGCGCCCCGATTGCCTTCATTCCGCGCCCGAGCGCCTGCCGATCCCGCGCTTCGACGATCAGGTGCGCATGGTTCCCGAGCAGCGAGTAATGCACCAACCGAAACCCCGGCCGCACGCACCCCCGTGCGAACGTCCGCTCGATCTCCTGCACCACCCGCGCCTTTCGCAAAGACGGCACGTCGTTGCACAGGCGCAGCGTCACATGCGCCGGGAGCTTCCTGAAAGGCTCGCGCGAGCCGTGCCGCATTGCCGGCCGAGGTCGCCGGCCGCAACCAGATCGAGGGCGCCGTCGTGATGGGGATCGGCATGGCGCTCCTCGAGGAAACGATCTACGACCCGCGCAACGGCGCGCCCATCAACGCGAACCTCGCCGACTACGCGGTCGCGGTGAACGCCGACGTCCCCCCGCTCGAGGTCCACTTCCTCGACTACCCCGACACCGAGATCAACGCGCTCGGCGCGCTCGGCATCGGCGAGATCGGCCTCGCCGGCATGGCCGCGGCCATCAACCGAGGCCGTCCACCATGCGACCAGCGTCCGCGTCCGGGAGCTGCCGGTCAAGATCGAGGCCTTGATCTAAGGGGGATCTCTCCCCCTTGGCGCGCGGAGGTCGGCCTCGGCCGTCCGTGTTGGCCCTGACGAGCGCGAGCGCGCGCTCGCGCGCGAATCTCGTCGCGGTGACGCAAAACTAGCGCCCACCGTCCGGCGTGTCGCTTCCACAGGCGTCCGATCTGCACGTTGCAAAGCGGTGCGCATGGCCCCGCAATTGCTCCGAAAAGCAGCATCGTGCCGGCCCCCACCCCTTTCGTCGCATTGCGCATGCGAACTCGCTGACCGATGGCTCGGCGCTCCCGCCGCGAGGACAGCGGCTACGCGATCCTGGTGGTCGACGACCAGGAGGACACGACGCACTCCGTGCGCGCCCTCCTCGAGCACGAGGGACACCGCGTCCTGACGGCCGCGTCGGGGAGCGAGGCCCTCGACCTCCTGCAGCACGCCGAGGTGCACGTCATCATCGTCGACTACTTCATGCCGCGCATGACGGGCGCCGAGTTCGTCGAGCGCGTCCGGCTCGTCGACGCGTACGTGCAGATCATCCTCCAGACCGGCTACGCCGGCGAGAACCCGCCGCGGACACTCCTCGCGGCCCTCGACATCCAGGGCTACCACGACAAGACCGACGGGCCCGAGCGGCTCCTCCTCTGGGTCGACGTCGCCCTCAAGTCGCACCGCATGATCACGGAGCTCCGCGAGCGCGAGCGCCTGCAGAGCGAGATCGTGGCGAACTGCTCCCACGAGTTCCGCACTCCGCTGCACATCATCGGCGGCTACTCCGAGCTGATCCGGGCCGGCGACTTCGGGATCATTCCGGCAGCGGCCGAAGCGCCGCTCGCCGCGATCTCCGACGCGACCCGCACGCTGCTCGATCTCGTCACCGACTTTCTCGGCTACGCCAAGATCGAGGCAGGCGTCACGGAGTCGGCGAACCAGGCGCTCGACGTGCCAACGCTCGCCGGCGAGCTCCAGCGACTCGCCGAGGTGCTGCTCGAGGACAAAGGCGTGCGCTTCGCGGTCGACGTCGCGCGCGCGCCCGCGACCGTCACGACCGACCCCATCAAGCTCCGCACGATCCTCCGCAATCTGATCGGCAACGCGGCGAAGTTCACGGCCCGGGGCGAGATCGTGCTGACGATCGTGCAGGAATCCGCCGCCACGCGCTTCGAGGTGCGCGACACGGGGTGCGGCATTCGTCGCGAGGACCTCGTGGTCATCTTCGAGCCCTTCCGCCAAGCCGACGGCTCCATGACCCGGCGCTACGGCGGCGTCGGGCTCGGCCTCGCGCTCGCCCGCAAGATGGCGCGGCTCCTCGGCGGCGACCTCGAGGTCGCGAGCGAGGTCGACGTCGGCTCCACCTTCGTGTTCCGGCTCCCGACCACGAATGCGCCCGCGGCGGCAGAGCCGATCGCGCCCGCGGCGGCAGAGCCGATCGCGCCCGCGCGCATCGCGAGCCATGGCGCCCGCTGAGACGGGCGCCTCGCC
>JANNPN010000299.1:0-7664 GCA_031400185.1 Polyangiaceae bacterium | reverse complement strand
CGGTCGAGACCAACATCGTCCTCCTCGACACCGGCGCCTCGCGTTTCAGTCCCATGGAGGTCGTCGGGACGCTGATCGGGGAAGGCGTCCGCTGCCTCCCCCTGAACGCTACGACGGTACGGTTCGTGACCCACCTCGACGTCGACCGCGGCGGCGTCGAGCATGCGGTCGGGGTCGCGCGGACCGTTCTCCGCTGACGCACCCGAGGGAACATTGTGCCCTCCAAAGTCACCCTAGAGAGGTGGAGCGGCCATGCCCCGCGTCGCTCGTGCCGCTGCGCGCCGGGAGGCAAGGAACATGGTCGTGCTGGGAAGAGTCGTCGAGCGCCCGCCGCCGTCTCGCGCCGGTCGCGGCGCTCGAACGGAACGAGGAGGATGCCGTGAGCCTACGCCATTGCCGTTCGATCGTCGCGTTCGCCCTGCTGATCATGACCGTCGCGGTCGGCGTCGCCAGCGCCGACGACTGTCCCACGTCGGTCGTGTTCGAGCCCCGTGCGGACGGGACCGTCGACGCCGGCTGGACCGGCCTCGAGCACGAGATGCCGATCGCCGGGGTCACGCTCCACTTGTCGCTCAGCTGCCCTGTCAGCACGACCCCCTGCGGTACCTGCACGGTCGCGGGGCTCTATCCGCAGCTCTACCCGCAGCGGTGCCGCGACGACAGCTCGATTCCCTGCACGTTCGCGACCGAGGTCGACGATTGCGGCGCGGCCGGGACCTGCGCCACCTTCTTGAGCCCACCGCAACCCCTCGGCACCGGCGGTCTGCCGCTCTGCTACACCACCGAGGTCAAGGGTCCCGTCACCGGCTCCGTCGACGTCGAGACGGGGGAGTTCAGCACGCAAGTGCCGATCGGGGGCGAGGTGCGGTTCGGCGTGAGCGGCGCTCCGCTCGGCGGGGGAGCGATGCAGCCCTGTCCGCGCTGTGTCGGCGACCCGGTGCCGAACGACGGAAATCGCGCAGGTAGCTGCGACGCGGGCGCGCGCGCGGGCCTCACGTGCGACATGCACTCGATCTCGCCCTACGCCGACTTCGGCGCCGCGAGCTTCGATTGCCCCGCCGATACGAGCGTCTTCGGGACGTTCGACGCCGGGGCGATCACGGCCGCGACCGCGCCGGCGACCCGCACGCTGACCGCGGCGTCTCCCCTGTGCACCGCCTCGATCATCGGGGCCACGGGTGTCCGGTGTTTCTGCGCCACCTGCAACAACGCGACCGCGGACCCGTGCGGCGACGATGCCGACTGCCCGCCGAGCGGCGGCGATCCCGGCATCTGCAACGGCAAGCGCTGCCTCAGCGGCCCGAACAACGGCGCGCCGTGCACGACCGGGTCGGAGTGTCCGGCCGGCCTCTGCTCGCGCCCCGGCGAGCCGACCAGACCGCACGCGTGTCTGGACGACTCCGTGACGCCGAACGGACCCGCCGACGATTGCAGTCCGACGGGCGAATGCGTGAACGGCCCGGTCTCCGAGTACTGCACGAACCATCCCGACCGCGTCTGTAACGACGACGACGACTGCGACAACCTTCCCGGTGCGTGCCAGGCGCAATTGCGTCCCTGCTTCACGGACAACGGCGTCCTCGGCGCCACGATCTCCGTCGGCGGCTCGTCGACCCCTCCGGTCGGCGGCATCGCGGAGCCGACCGACCTCGGCGCGCTCGCGTGCGTCCGGCCGACGGTCGCCTCGCTGCTGAACGCGGTGGGCGGCTTCCCCGGCCTCGTGCGCACGCACCAACCCGGACGCCTCCGCTTCGGCGACGTGAGCGGACCGATCCCGACCGCCGTCCCGAGCCCGACGCCGACGTCGACACCCTTCCTCGGGCCTGCGTGCACGTCGGCGCCTGATGCCTGTCGGGCGTCGGTCGTGACCGGAAAGTCGAAGCTCCAGATCCTCGACAAGGACTGGGACGTGAAGGACAAACTCACCTGGCAGTGGAACGTCGGCGCCGCGACGACGCTCGCCGAGCTCGGCGACCCCACCACCACGACCGAGTACGCCCTTTGCCTCTACGACTTCACCGGCCTCCGCGCCGAGATGCGCATCCCCGCGGGCGGCCTCTGCAACGGCAAGCCCTGCTGGCGCGCGCAGACGCGCGGCTTCACCTATCGCCACAGCGCCGGCTCGAGCGGCGGCATCACGAATCTGCAGCTCCGCAGCGGCGCCGACGGCAAGGCACAAATGAAGGCGAAAGGCGCCGGCATCGCGCTCCCCTTGCCGAACCTCGGGACGCTGCACGACGCCCTCCACGTGCAGCTCAGGAACCGGGAGAATGGGCTCTGCTTCGACACGACGTTCGTGCCGCCGTTCGACACGTTCGCGTCGAGCCCGACGACCGGCACGCTCAAGGATCGCGCGGACTAACGCACGGGTCTGCTCTCACCGCTCGGCATGCCGCACGCCGACGGTGAGGGGCGGACCGGCCGCGTCGACCGACGCCGTCCACGCGGCGTCGAGGTGGATCGAGCGCGCCGGGACGAGGCGGCGAAAGCGCTGCCGCGCGAGCACACGCTCGCCCTGACGGACCTCGATCTCGGGGCCGTCGAGGAAGCGGTCGACGCGCAGCAGGGAGTATCCCTGCGGCACCGTTCGCACGTCGGCCGCGCTCGCGTTCGGGGCGATCCATCGGATCGGCGGCGTCGCGACGATCGGCGTCGGCGCCGCCTCCGGCCACGCGGCGCCGCCGAGGAACGCGGCGACCGCGGCCGCCGCGTGCCGACCCCCGAGCGCCGCGACGTCCGCCGTCTCGGCCGCGTGCACGAGGTTCCCGGCGGCGAAGACCCCAGGACTCGAGCAGCGCAGGCTGCCGTCGACGCGGGGTCCCCGCGTCCCCGTGTCGATCGCGAGGCCGCCGACACGCGCGAGCTCGTGATCCGGGATCCACTCGCCGGTGAAGACGACGGTGTCGCACGCGAGGGTCCGTACGGCGCCCGTCAGCAGATCGACGAGCTCGACCGCCTCCACGCGGTCGCGACCGCGGATCGCCTGGATCCGCTGGCGGGTGAGGATCGGCACGCGCCGCCGGCGAGCGGCGAGCCACGCGAGCGCCGGGTAGGTCTGATGGCGCGGCTCCTCGGTCACCATGGCGACGGTCGCACAGCGCGCGTGGGCGAGCGTCATGACGGCCGAAAAGCTCACGTGCTCGGCGCCGACGACGACCGCGCGCCGTCCGACCGCCGCGCCGTGGAGCGTCACGAGCTGCTGCAGCGCTCCCGTCGTGAGCACGCCGCGCGGCCGATCGCCCGCGACGAGCCGCGCCGAGCGCGGTCGTTCGCGACAGCCCGACGCGAGCACGACCGCGTCGGCCGCGAGCTCGACGAGTCCCGCCGGGGACGTCAGCGCGAGCGTGGTCGGCCCGGCCCACGCCGTCGCGCTCGTCCGCGTGCGGACGTCGACCCCGGCGGCGTCGGCAAGCGCGCGCCAGCGTGCCGCGTAGACCGGCCCCCGAAGACACCGGTGGAGGTCGCGGAGACCGAAGCCCGTGTGGTCGGTGTGGCGCGGCACGCCGCCGGCCTCGCGCTCGCGCTCGAGCACGACGACCCGTTGGACGCCGCACGCACGGAGCGCGACGGCGGCAGCGAGGCCCGCGGGGCCGCCACCCACGACGACGACGTCCGCGCGTTCCCGCGCGATCCCCGGCGCGGCCATCACGCGCGTCCCCGCGCGCTCCCGGGCGCGGCCGTCACGCGCGTCCCCGCGCGCGGCCGTCCGCCGGAACCCCGAGCACGTCCTCGAGCGACGTCTCCGTCGCATCCGCGACGAGCGCGGCAACCGCCGCGCCGCAATAGAATCCCTGGCAGCGTCCAAGAAGCGCGCGCGTCCGGCGGCGGAGCCCGTCGAGCGTGCGCGCCGGCAGCGGGCCGGCAAGCGCGTCGCGGAGCTCGCCACGCGTGACGCGCTCGCAGTGGCAGACGATCTCGCCGTACGCGGCATCGCCGGCGATCGCGGCGGGCGACCGATACGGCCGCTCGCCGCGCTCGCCGAGGCTCGGCATGCGGACCGGCTGGTGGTCAGCGCGCGGCGCGAGCTTCAGCCCCGCGTCGGCGAGACCCTCGAGCACGTACTCGGCGATCGCCATCGAGGCCGTGAGCCCCGTCGACCGGATGCCGCCGACGCAGACGTAGCGCTCTCCCGGGTGGAAGTGGATCTGGTAGTCGCCGTGCTCGGTCGCGGCGCGGAGGCCGACGTAGACCGCCGTCACCTCCTCGTCGACGAGTGCCGGCACGAGCCGCCGTCCGTGCGCGACGAGCCGCGCGAGGCCGGCCGGCGTGGACGCGGTCGCCGTCTTGTCGGCGACGTCCTCTGCGGTCGGCCCGAGGACGACGTTGCCGAAGACCGTCGGACTCACGAGCACGCCTTTCGTCCGCGCCGTCGGAACCGGCAGCAGCACGTGGCGCACGAGCGGCCGGGCGAGCTTGTCGTAGACGATGAGCTCGCCGCGCCGTGCCGTCACGGTGAAACCGTCGTGCCCGAAGAGCCGATCGATCTCGTCCGCGGCAAGCCCGGCCGCGTTCACGACGTGGTCGGCGTGGATCTCGCCGCGGGTCGTCGCGAGCACGTGGGTCGCGCCGTCGCCGGCGCGGCGGCCGACGACGCGGGTGTCGAGCCGGAGCGCCACCCCGTTCATCACCGCCTCGGTCGCGAACGCGAGCGGCGTCGTGAAGGGGCAGATGATCGTCTCGTCGGGGATCGCGAGCGCGCCCACGGCACCCGGTCCGAGATGCGGCTCGAGATGCGCGAGGTCCGCGACCGGGATCGCGCGCGCGCCGCCGTAGCCCGCGGCCCGCGCGTTCGCGGCGATCTCCGGCAGGCGGGCCTGCTGCTCCGCATCCCACGCCACCAGCAACGCGCCGATGCGCTCGAGCGGGATCCCGACGGTCGGGCCGTACGCCGAGAGCAGCGCGTAGCCGCGCCGCACGAGCCGCGACTCGAGCGTCCCCGGCTTGGTGTCGAAACCGGTGTGGAGGATCGCCGTGTTGGCCTTGCTGGTACCCGCGCCGACGTCGCTTCCCGCCTCGACCAGCACGACGTCGAGCCGATGCAGCGCGAGCGCGCGCGCGATCGCCGCGCCCACCACGCCGGCGCCGATGACGGCGACGTCGTAGCGCATGGGCGGCGGGCGCGCTTCACTGGCCGCGCCGGCGCGCGCTTCGTCGGCCGCGCGAGCGCGCGCTTCGTCGGCCGCGCTCACGCCAGGTTCCCCACGGCGCTCACGCGACCCCGACCACGGCACGGAGCCGCGCGAGGTGCTCCGCGGCCGCGGCCGGCGCGATCCGGGGCTCGTAGACGGCGGCAGGCGTCCAGTCGCCGACGGCGTCGCGGGCGCTCGCCGCCGCGCCCGCGCCGAGCCGTGCGAGCGCGGCGACTCCGAGCGCCGTCGCATCCGGCGACGGATAGACGACCACCGGACGTTGCAGCAGATCGGCCTGCGCCTGCAGCAGCACCCGCGAGCGCGTGAGACCCCCGTCGACGCGGAGCGCGCCGAGGGGCGCGCCGAGGTCGGACTCGACCGCCCCCGCGACGAGCGCCACCTGCGCCGCGATCCCGTCCAGCACGGCCCGCACCAGATGCCCGCGCTCGGTCCCGAGCCCGAGACCCACGAACGCGGCGCGCGCGCTCGGCTTCCAGAACGGCGCGGCGAGGCCGGCCAGCGCCGGCACGAAAAGCACGCCGTCCGCCGCGGGCACGGATCCGGCGAGTGTGTCGAGCTCGGCCGCCGAGCCGAGGAGCCCGACGCGCTCGAGCCACTGGATCGCGGCACCCGCCGTGTACACCTGGCCGTCGAGACAGTACGTCGTCGCGTCGCCGAGCCGCCACGCGACGCACGCGACGAGACCGGCGGTCGAGCGCCGCGGCGTCGTTCCCGTCGTCGCGAGCAGGAACGCGCCCGTCCCATACGTGCACTTCGCCTCCCCCGGTGCGAGACACCCTTCTCCGAACAGCGCGGCTTGCTGATCCACGGCGAGGCCCGTGACGGCGAGCCGGCCGCCGAACGCGGTCGTCTCGCCGACCGGCTCGGCGCAGCCGACGATGGCGGGGAGCTCGTCGGGGACGACGCCGAACGTCGCGCACGCGCGCGGCGACCACGTGCCGCGGTCGAGGTCGAGGAGCGCCGTCCGCGACGCCGTCGCCGCGTCGGTCACGAAGGCCCCCGTGAGGCGATGGACGAGCCACGCGTCGGTCGTCGTGACGACGCCGGCGCGGGTGACGTGCTCGCGGAGCCACGTCATCTTCGGCGCCGCGAAGTACGGGTCGAGCGGCACGCCGGTGATCGCGGTGAGCGTCTCCGCCTCTCGTGCGACGCGGGCGCACACCGACGCCGCCCGCCGATCCTGCCACGAGAGCGCCGTCGACCGCGGCACGCCGGTCGCGCGGTCCCACGCGAGCACGGTCTCGCCTTGGTTCGCGAGCCCGACGGCGCCGACGGTCACGCCCGCCGCGCGCAGCGCGCCCTCCCCCGCCTGCACGACCGACGTCCAGAGCTCCTCCGGGTCCTGCTCGACGCCGTCGCCGGCGACGACCCGCGGGTGCACTGGAACCTCCGCCCGGCCGAGCACGGCACCGCCCTCCGCGACCACGAGCGCCTTCGTCGACGACGTCCCTTGGTCGATCGCCAGCACGTGCACGCCCCGCGTATAGCCGCCGCGACGCGCGCCGCAAACGACTCCACAGGCGACGACGACCGTGCTACGCCCGGCCCATGATCGACCTCGGCTTCGGCTACACCGACGAGCAGCGGATGATCCGCGAGACGACGCTGCGCATGTGCAAACCCTTCGAGGCCAAGCGCCAGGCCTTCGAGCGCGCCGTCCGCGAGGAGGGGCGCGTCCCGGAGGAGTTCTGGGCGGCGCTCGCCGAGTCCGGACTCCTCGGCGCGTTCGTCCCGGAGGCGTACGGCGGGACCGCCATGGGCCTCACCGCGCTCGCGGTCGCCGCCGACGCGATGGCAGCGCGCGGCTTCGGCCATCCCCTCTTCCTCCTGACCGGCATGGACGCGCTCTGCATCGCGCGGAGCGGCTCCGAGGAGCTGAAGCGCCGCTTCCTCCCGGACGTCGCCGCCGGCAAGTGCAAGATGGCCTTCGCCATCACCGAGGCCGGCGCCGGCACGAACTCGTTCCGCATGACGACGCGCGCGGTCCGCCTAGGCGACCACTACGTGCTCGACGGCGAGAAGACCTTCATCACCGGGATCGACCAGGCCGACTACGTGCTCCTCGTCGCACGGAGTCGGGCACGGGAGGAGATGGAGCGCGACGCGCTTCCAAAGACGAGCTGCCTCTCGGTCTTCGTCGTCGACCGCCACGCTCCCGGCCTCGAGCTCACGCGGTTGCCCATGCGCGCCATCGAAGGCGCGCACCAATGGACGGTCCACTTCGACGGCGTGAAGGTCCCCGTCGAGAACCGCGTCGGCGACGAGCATGCAGGCGCCTTCGTGATGTTCAACACGCTGAACCCCGAGCGCGTCCTGATCGCGGCGGGCGCGATCGGCCAGACCGAGCACCTGCTCGAGATGGCGGTCGGCTACGCGAACCAGCGCGTCGTCTTCGGCGCGAAGCCGATCGGCGCGTATCAGGCGGTGCAGCATCCCCTCGCCGACGTGCGCATCCGGCTCGAGTCGGCGCGCGCGCTGACCTACAAGGCGGCCGCCGCCTTCGACGCCGGCATC
>JANNPN010000285.1:0-15273 GCA_031400185.1 Polyangiaceae bacterium | reverse complement strand
CGCCGCGATCGCCATGACGGCGGACCCGACTGCGATGGCGAAACGGCGCGGAAAGCGATCGACGACCCAGCCCGCGAGGGGTGTCGCGGCGACGGTCGCCACCGAGAAGACGCCGACGACGAGGCCGATCTCCGACGGTCCCGCCGCGAGCTCCTGCGCCAGGAACTTCGGCAAGAGATAGAAGGTCGAGAACGCGAACCCCCAGACGCTCGCGGCGCCGAGGACGCGCGCGAGGTCGAGCGTGAGCCACGACGCGGCAGCCGTCGCATGCACCACCGCATCGGTCGTCGATCCCGGCCGCAGGCTCGGCCGGCTCACCACCAGTCGCAGGCTCTCGTTCGCGCGCATCGTCGTCTCCGGTTTGCCGCCGCATCCACCGGAGAGCCTTGCGCCAGAAACGCAAAACCCCTCCGGCCTGATACGGCGGGAGGGGCTGAGAAGCGTGTTGAGAAGCTTTTCTTCCTGGCTCTTCTAGCCAGGTCCCCCTGCCGACGCGCGGACGCGAGCCGAATGCCCCAATAGGCCGGCTCGCCAGAGTTTCGCGACGCGCGTGATGGTGGAGGCCTGCATCGAGGCGCCACCATGCCCGAGGCGATCGGATGCTGCAAGGACGAAATGCCGTCCGACGATCACATGGCGTGGCGGAGCGACGTCGCGACCTCGCGCCGTGGGCCCTTCCAGCGCGAGGTCCGGAGGTCGACGTAGCCTCGGCGATCGAACACGACCCCTTCGGCCTCCAGCATCTCCTGCTGGATGCCGGCCGCGAAGCCGTCGCGGTGCGTGCAGCGGCCGGCGGCGCCGATCACACGTTGCCAGGGCACCGTCTCGACGGCCTCGTCGCGGAGCGCCCCGAGCGCCATGCCGACCGCGCGCGCGCCGCGCGGCTGGCCGATAATCGCCGCCACCTGGCCGTAGGTCGCGATCTTGCCGCGCGGGATCCGGCGGACGACGCGGTAGACCAGCCGGTAGAACGGTGGGACGTCTGCACGCTTGGTCGGCGCGCGCACGGGCGTCCGTCGCTTGCTACGGAGCGGCGGCGCCAGCGCTTCTCCAGGCCATCGTCGTCGAGACGCCATGCGGGTCGCGTCGTAGCACAGCCGCCGCGCCACCCGCAGCAGGGGGCGGACCCGCGACTCGACCTCCGCGCACGGAGCGCGCAGGCGAGCCCGCGTCGCACAAGCCTCCGCGCGTAAGCGCGCGGCCGAGCCCGCGTCGCGCAAGGCTCCGCGCGCAAAGCGCGCGGCCGAGCGCGAGCGAGCCGGGGGATGAGCCGGCGCGGCTTTGCCGCGTCGGTGAAGGGGGAGGGATCCCCCTTTTCGATCAATCGGCTTTGTCGACGAGCGCCTTGGCCGAGCGCCGGCTCGCGGGCGACGAGTAGAGCGCTTCCCAGCACTCGCCGTTCGTCGCCTGCAGCTGCATCGTCAACGGCAACGCGAGGCCCGGCAGGCTCGGCATGCCGAGCAGCGGGCCGCGCCCGCGGAGCGCGATGCGGGCGGCGTTGTCGGTGAGGCCTTCGCGGAGGTCGAGGCTCTGGATCGGCGCGCGCGTCCGGTCGGAGTTCCGATACGAGAAGCCGCGGCGCGCGGTCTTCCAGCACGGGCGGTTCGCTTTCGCGTTGCAGACGCCGCCCGCGGGGATCGCGGCGGCGAGTGCCACGGCGTTCGTGCCGTCGTAGACGCAGACGTTGTACGAGGTCGACGCGAGCGGATCGCCGAACGCGGCCTTCGGCACCGCCGGCCCGCGGCTCCAGCGCCACGCGATCCCGTCGTTCTTGTCGGGCGTGCGATCGCTGAGCGTGAGCGCGCCGCCGTCGGGACGGAGCGCTCGGCGACACCCTGCGAGCGGCGCGGGCGCGCAGGCGGCAGCAGGCGGCGTCGCGGTCGTCGTCGGTTGCGGCAGCCCGGGCGTCGCGGTCGCCGTCGGCTGCGGCAGCACGGACGTCGCGGTCGCCGTCGCGCCGGGGAGCGCGGTCTCCGTCGCCGTGGGCGTGGGCGTCGCAGTGCGCGTCGGCGTTCCGGTTGCGGTCGGGCTCGCGGTTGGCGTCGTCGTCCCCGTCGGAGTCGGGCTCGCCGTCGGCGTTGCGGCTCCGGTCGGGGTCGCGGTCAGCTCCGGCATTGCCGTCGCCGTCGCCGTGGCCGTCGGGGTCGCCGTGCGCGTGGCCGTCGCCGTGCGCGTGGGCGTCGCCGTGCGCGTGGGCGTCGCCGTGCGCGTAGGCGTCGCCGTCCGCGTAGGCGTCGCCGTCCGCGTCGGGGTCGGCGTGCGGGTAGGCGTCGCCGCGCCCGTCGCCGTCGACGTGCCCGTCGCCGTCGACGTCACGGTCGGGGTCGACGTTGCGGTCGGGGTCGACGACTCGGTCGCCGTCGGCGTCACGGGGTCCGTTGCGGTCGGCGTGCTCGTTGCGGTCGGGGTCGCCGTCGCGGTGCGGGTGGGAGTCGGCGTCACGGTGCGGGTCGGGGTCGGAGTGGGCGTCGGTGTCGTCGTCGGCACGTTCCGCGTGATCGTCACCGGACGCTCGACGATGTTGTCGCCCTCGTAGATCTCGGGGATCTGGTTGAACGGATCGATGGTCACGCGCAGGTGGTAGAAACCGTCGGGTACGTCGGTCACGTCGAGGTACTGACAGCCGAGGTTCGCGCCGTACTCGTCGGCGCAGCCGGCGGTGAGGCCCTGGAACGTGCACGTGTAGACCGGCGTCGCGCAGCTCGTGTCGCGGAGGCAATGGCCTTGCTTGTGGCCGACGACGATCGCCTGGCCGTCGGCAGCGACCAGCTCGTAGCGCGCATAGTTCGCGTAGTGCGGGTGGTTGTGCCCGGCCGCGGGACTGCAGACGAAGTCGGGATTGCCGCAGACCGCAAGCGGATGGTCGGAGCACGGCAGCGGACATTGCGGGTCGCCGAGCACGAGGTCGGATGTGCCGCGGTTCCACGACAGGACCCCGAAGCGCAGCAGGTCGAGCCCGCTCGTGCTCTCGGCGCAGCCCTCCGCGACGTCGCCGCTCGCCGCCGTCGTGTTGAGATCGAGGCTCACGTTGTTGATCTCGGCCTCGAGGTCGGGAAGCCCCCCGGGCGGCGAGGCGCAGACGCAGCTCCCCTCGCACGTGCCACCGCCGCAGAAGGACGCGTCGGCGCCGTCGCACTGCTCGCCACCCTCGCGGACGCCGTCTCCGCAGATGGTCGGCGTGCCGACGAACAAGCTGTACGCGCCCGATTGCCCGGCGAAGCCGTCGACCACGACGTAGTAGGTCTGCCCGGCCGTGACGGTGAGCATCACTCTGGAGCCGCCGTCCGAGCTCGGGGCACCGGTCGCACATCCCGGCGCGTCGTTGTTGCACGCGATCACCGAGCCGGGACACGTGTCTTGATAGACGTAGACGCGCGTGTCGAAGAGCGTCGTATCGCTGCACGTCGAGACGACGACCTGCCCCGTGACGTTCGGCGTCCAGCGGTAGACGCGCTCGGGCGCGTTGCCGTCGCCGGTGCAGGTGCCGCCGCCGCCCGTCAGCTGGCCCGATCCGCTCGTCACCCCCGTGAACGTGCCGCCCGCGGCGGGGATCCCCGCGGCGGCGTCGCACGGCGAGCAACCGCCGGTCGGCGGACCGCCGACGCACTTCCCGCCATTGCAGACGTCGTTCGTGGTGCACGCGTTGCCGTCGGTGCAAAGCGCGCTGTTGTTCGTGTACAGGCATCCGAGCCCGGCGTTGCACAGGTCGTCCGTACAGACGTCGTGATCGTTGCAGTCGAGCGCCGTGCCGGGGGCGCAGGCGCCGCCGAGACAGGTCTCGCCGCCGTTGCAGAGGTCGCCGTCCGGACACGGCGTGCCGTCCGGCGCGTTCTCGCAGTCGTCGCCCGCGTGAGCCGCGACGGGGCCGACCGCCGCGAGTGCGGAAGCGAGCAACCGCAACGCGTCCGCACCCGACGACGGCGCGAAGACCGCGAGCAGAATGGAAATCAGAGCGGACGCAAGCACGGGGTCGTAGACCTGAACGACCGCTCCCAACCGTCGCACCAGGCCCTCGGTCATGCAGTATGCGTGAGTCCGTGATGTCGGCCAAGTCGCGACGAAAGAATTCTCGTCGCGCGTGGGCCCGAGCGTCGCGCGGCGCACTTGCTGGAGCGTCCGCCGAGCTGCTAAGCGCGTCGCTCCCGTGACACGAGGAGCGGTGGGGACGAGAGGCCGAGCGATCACGCGACCGGGCATGTTCCTGCTCGCCATGTTGGCTGCCGGGTGCGGCATCGAGGGTCGCGCCGATGCACGAACGGCCGCGCTCGCGCCGCCGCAACCCTGTCCCGCCGCGGACGCGAGCGATGTCGTGCAGTTGGTGAACGACGTGCGCCGCCGCGCCGGCCTCCGCGCGCTCGCGAGCGACGCGCAGCTCGCACGCATCGCCGGCGAGCGCTCGGCGACGATGGCCCGGCAACGCCGCCTCTCCCACGAGGGATGGGAACGCGTGCTCCGAAACGCCGGGCTTCGCGACGATCAGATCGGCGAGAACGTCGCGTACAACTATGCGGACGCCCGCGCCGTGATGGACGGGTGGATGCGGAGCCCGGGCCATCGCGCCAACATCCTCGGCCGCGGCTACGCGCGGATCGGCGTCGGCTGCGTGATCGACGGACGCGGACACCGCTGGTGGACGCAGGACTTCGCCGGCTGACGTGACCGTTCAGCGCCCGTGCGCTCGAGACGCCGCGCGAGGCCGCCGCCTGTGAGCGATCTTCGCGCGACTCTCCTCGAACGCCTCACCGACCCGCGATCGGTTCCGATCCTCGCGCGCCATGCGATCCCGGTGATCGGCGTCTTCCTCTTCGATTGGTCGGTGCTCGAGACGATCGCGGCGCTCTTCCTCGACGCGCTCAGCACCCTCTGGCTCCTCGCCGCCATGGGCTCCTACTTCGCCGCCAAGGCCTTCGACTACGGCGAGCCGGGGATCATTCCCGTCCTACAGTTCTGGGCGGGAGTCTTCGGCGCGTGGGTCGTCATCGCCGGTCTCCTCACGTTCGCCATCGCCGTCCCAGCGATGTTCTTGCTGCCGCTGGTCGCCGCGGCGGACGTCGACCCCATGGCGCTCTTCACGAGCGGCTGGCTGCCGCGCGCGTTCGCGTTGATGGTCGCGTGCCAGATCCCCGGGTTCGTGACGCGCGTGCGGCACTTTCAGGCAAGCGGCACCCCGCCCGAGAAGATGGGGATGGACTCCGAGACCGGCTTCATCCTGCACCGCACCGTCATGCTGGCCGCCATGGCGACGATGCTCGCCGCGTTCGGCCGCTACGCGCTTCCGATCCTCGTGATCCTGGCGCAGGTGCTCGGCGCAGTGAGCGAGATCATGAAGGACCGATTCGTCGGCTATCTCATGGCGGACCGGAACCGCGGATCGGGAACGGCACCGCCGGTGACCCGCCGGCAACGGCGCCGACGACGACGGAAGCGCTGACGCCGTCACTTTCGCGCTTGTAGTCTTGGGATCGTCACGCCTCCGGATTTCGTACGTGCGGCGCACGCGGCGACGCGCTCGATCGATACGACGCGGCGTCATCATCACTCTGATCGCCAAGGCGCACCGTCAGATCGTGCTGGAGCTCGAGCGAAGCCGCCGCCAGCTCCGCGCGTTCACCGCCAACGACGAGATCGGCCTCGAGGTCGTCGGCCACGACGGCCGGATCACGTGGACCGCAAGCGGCACCGCGCGCCTCTCGGCGACGCGCGCACCGCGGGCGCAGGCGTGCTGATCGCGATCGTGCCGATCACGCAGCCCGTCCCCTGCGCGGCGGTCGATTGTCCTGCTCACAGGACACTCCCGTTGCACTCGGCACTTCGCGCCACGGCGCACGCCATGCGTTCCGGTCTTCACTGTCCCAGCTTGGGACATATGTCACTTCTATCTAGTCGCGGGCGGATGCTTTTCGTTGACAGTCGGCGTGCATCGCGCGGACAATTCGCGCGCTCGAGCCCCCAGTCCCGAGGCGCCTGCGGCCTAGAATAGGAGCCTGACAATGTTGCTGCGATACGCGATCCTGGGTCTGCTCGACGGACAGGAGCTGCACGGCTATCGCATCAAGAGCGTCTTCGAAGATCGGATCGGTCCCGCGTGGTCGCTGAACTTCGGACAGATCTATCAGACGCTGAAGGAGCTGCGGCGGCGCGGGCTCGTCGAGGGCCGTTTCGATCAGGGTGACGGGCACATCGGTCGCTGGGTCTACACCGTGACGCCGAAGGGACGGCGCGCACTCGATACGTGGCTCCGCCGGTATCCGAAGCAGCCGCAGCCAATCCGCGACGAGATCTTCATCCGACTTCTCGTCCTCGATCGGAAGGACCTCGCCGCATCCTTGGGCCAGGTCGCCCGCCAGGAGCACGTCTACCGCGAGCACCTCACCCATCTCACCGTGTATCGTCGGAGCCTCGAGCCCGTCACCACCGAGGAGCGACTGTTGAACTCGCTCGCCGCCGACGCCGCGCTGTTTCACGCCGAGGCGCACCTGAAATGGCTCGAGCACTGTCGCGCGACGCTACAAGGCTGGCAACCGGCGCCACGCGACAGCGAGCCGAGACCGGCGGCGCAGGTCGCGGTCGGGGTCGTGAAAAGCGGGACACCCAAGACCGACGCGTCGCGCGCGCCCCGACCAAAATGACGGCGGTCGACTCGTTCGTCGGCGCGGTCGAAGCCGAAATGCGCGCCGCCATCGCGCGCACCCCAGTAGCGGCGCCAGCGCTCCGCCTGCTCGCCGCGGGCGGGAAGCGTCTCCGCGCACGTCTTCTCTGGTGGGCGGCCAATGCCTCTGCCGCCCGCCCGCTGCCACCCGACGACCCCGCCCTGGTGCGGGCCGCGACCGCCATCGAGTTCGCACACCTCGGCTCGCTGATCCACGACGACATCGTGGACGGCGGCGACACGCGGCGCGGCGTCGCGACGCTGCACCGCGAGCGGGGGCTCCGCGTCGCGACCGACGCAGGCACGGCGCTCGCCCACCTCGCCAGTGCGCTCGTCGCCGACTTGGGTCGCACGGCACGCCGCGCGGTACGCCGCGCACTGCTCGCAACCTGCCGCGGCCAGATCCGCGAGCTCGCCGTTCCGTTCGTGCTCCTGCCGCCGCGGCGCCGGCTCGCGATCATGCAGGAGAAGACCGGCGCGTTCTTCGAGCTCGCCGCGGCGCTCGGCGCCACGCTCGCGGGAGCTCCACCGGTCGCGCGTGCGGCAGTGTGTCGATACGCGCGTCGCTACGGGGTCGCGTTCCAAATCGCCGACGACGTGCTCGACCTCGCGGGTGACCCCCGCGAGCTCGGCCGCGCCAACGGCGCCGACCTACGCGACGGCGTCATGACACTGCCCGTGCTCCTGGGCGTCGATCCCGCGGGTGAGCTCGCGCGTCATCTCCAACGTCTCAGACGTGACTCCGACAGCGCGACCGTCGCCGCCTGCGCCGCCGTCGTCGCGGGCGGCGGCGGACTCACGACCGCAACGACGGTGGCAAGATGGTGGCTCGCCCGCGCACTCGACGCGCTCCGCGTCTTGCCCCCTGGATCGGGCGTCAACGAGCTGGTCGCGCTCGCAACGGACAGCGTCGAACGTGGTCTCCGGAGGGCGACCCCGAGCTTCGAAGCGGCCGCCGGCTCCTTGGTGCCCGATCGCACCGCCGCCACGACGCTCATCGAGTCGCCGATGAACTACCGAGTGCCGTCGATGATCCTCCACGCGAGTTTGGTCGGCGTCCTCGAATGGTTCCACCCCGGGCTCTCCACGATGGTCGCGACGCGCATGCAGGATCCGCGCGCGCGCGCGACGCGCGTACCGTTTCGCTGGGCGTTGCTGCGGGGAGCCCCGTGGTCGCCCGAGGCCGTGCTCGCGGCCGACGCCATGTCGCTCGCCCACGCGCTCGCGGACGACGGCGCGCTGCGACACGATCCGGTGCGAACGCTCGCGTTGGTGGACGCGCTGCATTGCGCAGCCATCGGCTTTCTCGCGGTGGTCCCGAGCGGCGGGGAGCACCGCCGCCTGGCCACTCGTGCGGCCCAGCTCCAGAGTGAGGGATCGTCACCGAGCACAGTCCCGACGTACGATCTTCCCTCGCTCCTGCCCGAGCCCGCGGCTCCGGCCCCCGCGTGACGGCGCTCCTCTTCACCGTCAGCCTTCCGTACCTCCGCGCGCACGCCGGCCGCATCCTCCTGACGCTTCTCGGCGTCATCATCGGCGTGCAAGGCATGGTCGCGATGGGGGCGCTCAATCACTCCATCATCAAGAGCTTCGAGGCCGGCCTCGAAGCGATCGCCGGCACCGCACGACTCCAGATCGCGGGCCCGGAGACCGGCATCCCCGATACGCTCGCGGAGGACGCCTTGCGCGTTCCCGGCGTGGAGAGCGCGGTCGCCATCGTGGACGGCTCGTTGACGGCGGCGGACGATCCGTCGCTTCGCATCCGCACCTTCGGGATCGACCTCCTCAGCATGGTCGGCACGCGGAGTCCGCAGTTTCCGCGCGAGCACGTGCACATCGCCGACGAGCTCGGGTTCGTGAACGCCCTCGACTCGATCGCGCTCGCCACACCACTCCTCGAGCGCCTGCACGCGAAGGTGGGCGACACGGTCCGGCTCGCCACGCCGAGCGGCATCAGGTCGTACGTCGTCCGCGGCCGCCTCGACGACGTCGGCCCGACGAAGCTCTTCGGCGGCCTCGTCGCGCTGCTCGACCTGCCGGCCGCCGAGAGCGTCTTCCTGAGCCCCGGCCTCACACAAACGATCTACATCAACGCCAAGCCCGACACCGACATCGACGAGCTCGCTACGCGCCTGAAGGCGGCCATCGGCGATCGCGCCCGCGTCGAGCGCACCGAGGCGCGCGGCCAGCAGATGGACGCCCTCCTCGGCTCCGTCCGCGTCGCGCTTTCCCTCGCGAGCCTGGTCACGATGATCGCCGCCTTCTTCATCATCTACGAAACCATCGCCATCTCGGTCGAGCAGCGCCGCCGCGAAATCGCAATCGTCCGCTCGCTCGGCTTCACACGCGCATCCGTCGCCGGCGTCTTCATGCTCGAGTCCTTGATCCTCGGTCTGCTCGGCGCAGCGGGCGGAGTCGTCGGCGGCTACATCCTGGCTCGGTTGTCGCTAACGACGGCGGTGGCGGGGGTGAGTGGGATGTACTTCTCGGTCACGCCCACAACGGTAAGCCTGCCGATCATCGCAACGTTCGCTGCAATGATTCTCGGCGTTTCCGTATGCATCATGGCCGGCACATTGCCTGCCTTAGATGCAGCGTCGGAACCCCCCGCGGAGATTCTGCGATCGGCGGCCGGAACGCACTTTCCGCGGCTTTCCATGTTCTCTGTCAGGGTGGGAGCAATCCTCACAATCTGCAGCTTTGTGGTGCTCAGCATCGACCTCCGCCTACAGGAAGCTGCGTCCAAGACAGCGTGGATAATGTTCGGCCAAGCCCTACTGATGGTGGGAGTCGCAGCGATGGCACCCGGCTACGCGCGAACTATCGCTCGACTGCTCTCGAGAATTGGAGACCGCGCCAATCTTTCGATCTCAATGGCATGCGACTTCTTCTGCCGACGGCCGCATCGGATCGCCGCCACCGCAACAGCGATTGGAATCGGCTTCGCCCTCGTCGTAGTCCTCGGCTCCGTCGTGAAAAGCATCGAAACGACGCTTGCCTATTGGATCACACAGACCTTTGGCGCCGAAATCACGGTGGGCATGTCTCCAGGACTCACCAGTGGAACGTTCGACCCTAATCTTCTCTTGGGCGCCGAGACGATTCCTGGTGTCGCGTCCGTGGAGCGCTACCGGAAGGGTCTCCTGATTTACAAGGGCAGCCCTGTCGTGCTTGCAGCATTCGATAGACAAGGCCGCCCCGACCGCTCCCCACTGCTCCTTGTTCGGTCGGTTCCGAACGCGTACGAGGAGGCTGCAGCGGGTCGTGCGGCTTTTGTCAGCGAAAGTTTTTCCTTTCGCTACGGCATCGGGGTCGGTGAATCCCTAGAACTGGAAACGACGGCCGGGACGCGCTCGTATCGTGTCGCTTCGATCGTGCGAGACTACACGATGGATCTAGGAACAATCCTGCTTGATATCGAAGTGTATCAAGACGCCTTTAGGGACAGCCGGCTGACGTACGCACACATCTGGCCGAAGCAAGACGCCGACCTCGTTCGCTTGCGCCGCGACATCAGCAATCTAGTGAAAGACGATCCCAAGATGACCGTGGTCACCAACGCTGAGTTCAGGGCCGAGGTCGAGCAACGCGTCCATGATCTTCTGAAGGTGATGGGCTCTCTACAGTTGTTCGCGTGCGCGATCGCTGTCCTCGGAGTCATCAATTTCCTCCTCGCGGCGATACTCGATCGAGGACGTGAGATCGGAATCTTGCGAAGCGTCGGCGTTACGGCATCAGAGATTCGCAGGTCCGTCATGATCGAGGGAGGAATCGTCGGCCTTGCAGGCGCAATACTAGGACTGTTGGCTGGCGTGCCCGCTTCGTACTTCATGGTGAAACACTCCATGCCCGTCGCCATGGGATGGTCTCTCGACTTTCGGTTCCCTACGATGCTGGCCCTGACGACGATACTCGCCATCACCGCCGCGGCGGCTCTCGCCTCGTACTTCCCGGCGCGGCGCATCACTCGTGGGACGATCCTTGCCGGGCTGCAGATGGAGTGAGCGTGGACGAGATTCTCATTCGGCTACAGGGGGTCGAGAAGTTCTTCCAGGCGGGGACCAGCACCGTGCGGGCGGTGGACCACCTCGATCTCGGGATTTTGCGTGGGGAGTTCGTGACGCTCACGGGTCCGAGTGGATCGGGGAAGAGCACCGTGCTGAACCTGCTGGCGGGGCTCGACACGCCGACGGCCGGCGAGATCACGATCGACGGGCAGCGGTTGTCCGCAATGAGCGACGATGCGCTGACCATCTTCCGGCGGCGGAAGCTCGGGATCATCTTCCAGTTCTTCAACCTCCTCCCGACCCTCACGGCGGCGGAGAACGTGGCGCTGCCGCTCCGCGCCGATCGGCGGCCGCGGGCCGAGATCAACGAGCGCGTGGCCGGGGCGCTCGCGCTCGTCGGGATGGGGCACCGCGCGCGCCACCGTCCGGGTGAGATGTCGGGCGGCGAGATGCAGCGCGTGGCGATCGCGCGGGCGCTCGTCATCGAGCCGCTCGTGCTCCTCGCGGACGAGCCGACCGGGAACCTCGACTCGAAGATGGGGCAGGACATCCTCGAGCTCGTGAAGGGGATGAGCGAGCGGACCGGGGTGACCGTCGTGCTGGTGACCCACGACCTGCGGGCGGCGGCCTACGGGGACCGCATGATCACGCTTCGCGACGGCAAGATCATCGACGAGGTGACCGCGCCGAACCATCAGGTCGCACACGAAGCATGAGGCGCTGACCCCCGGCGCGTTTGTAGTTTCTGGCGCCGGGCCGACGACCCCCTTGTAAGGATGCGCGGCGGTCCCCGGGCCCCGCGCAGAGAAATCGCGGCTCTCTCGACGGCGCGTCCCTTGCTCGAAGCGAAGCAGCAACGCTCCGTCAACCCCTTTAAGGAGCCGCCAAGGGCGGCTCCCGTGGAGAGAGTCGATGTCCCCTGTCGTTCGTGAGCTGTGGAATCCCTGGACTACCGCCTTCATGTCGCCCGACGCCCCCATGCGTGAAGCCGTGACCGCGGGCGGTCATCCGCCGGTGGCCGGCGCGTCGCCATTTCTTTTGGCCTCGGCGTGGGAACGCAGCGCCGACGGCACCGTGCAGCGCATGGCGCTCCGGCGGACCGAGCGCGGCCCGTCGCCGAGCTGATCGCGGTGTACCCGCTGATCGCAATTTCCCGCTGATCGCTTTCCGCCGCGCGGCGTTCACGGCATAGTGCGCGGCCCATGTCGCTCGCCGCGCTGCAAGCGCTCCTCGACCGCAGCACGGGCTCGGCGACACCGGCCGTCGCCGACTCGGTCGCCTACCCCGATCGGCAAATGACGGCGGGTGAGCTCGTCGAGTTCTGGAAGGCGGCGCGAATCATGGCGATGACGACGGTCGGACCGAACGGGCAGCCGCACACGGCCCCCGTCCATTCGACCCTCGACGGGACGACCCTCACCCTCGTGATCTACGACAATACGGTCCGGCGCGCCGACATCCGCACGAACCCGCGGGTCTCGTTCACGACCTGGAAGGACGGCGCGGTCGCGATCCTCTACGGCCGTGCGCGCGAGGTGCCGGACAGTCTGCGCCCGACGCGTCCCGGCCGGAGCGGCGCCGAACGGAGCGTGGTCTCGATCGAGGTCGCGCTGACGCGGGCGTACGCGATGCGCGCCCCCGACCCGGCGCCCGCGCGCTGACCCGCATGGCCGACGACGCGAACGACCGCCGCCCGGCGTGGCTGCCGATCCTGGTGCGAATCATCGTCGCCCTCATCATCGCGACACCGTTCGTAGCGATCATTCTCCAGGCCATCGGCAAGCGCTGATCTACGGCCCACGCGCCGCGGGTCCACGCGACGCGTGCGCGGCTTCCGCTCGCCCAGTCGCTGGTCTAGAGTCCCGCGCCGGACCGCATCCGGTCCTCGAACGGTAAAGGAGTCGTGATGAACCCACGCATCACCACCGGCGTCATTGGTGCGCTCACCACCGTCATGGGCTTCCTCGCCCTCGCCTATCCCGAGATCGTCATGCAGCAGGTGCTCGGCTTCGCCGTCGACCCCCATTCGACCGCGAACTTCGTCCGCGGCGAGGTCCGCGCCGCCTACGGCGGCATCTTCACCGTGCTCGGGATCTACACGATCCTCGCGGCGATGGACCCCGTGACCAATCGGGGACGCATCCTCATGATCGGGCTCCTGTGGCTCGGCGCCTGCTTCGGGCGGCTCTACGGGGTCGTCGTCGACGGCTCACCGGGCGCGTGGGGCTGGGCGTCGGCCGCCTTCGAAGCGGTGATCGGCGGCATGCTGATCGCCACGTCGCAGATGACGCCGGAAACCCCGACCGCCGCGCGCACGACCTACACGCCGCCGCCCCCGCCGCCGATGACGCCGACCGCGACCGCCCCGGTCGTCTGAGGGCACCCACGTGCCCGTCGAGGTCCTCGGAATCGACCACGTCTTCCTGACCGTCCGCGATCTCGCGGCGGCCGAGGCGTTCTACGATCGCGTCATGGTCGACGTGCTCGGCTACCGGAAGGCGAGCGCGCCCATCGACGGCGACCCGCATCGCCACTACTACAACCGGCAGTTCGGCTTCTCGCTCCGCCCCGCGCGGCCGCGCACGCCCGAGCACGATCCCTACGCGCCCGGCCTGCACCACTTCTGCTTCCGGGTCGCCAACGAGCCGGCGGTCGACCAGGCCGCGCGCGAGCTCCGCGCCGCCGGCATCGCGGCGAGCCCGGCCGCGTACTACCCCGAGTACGACACCGACTACTACGCGACCTTCTTCACCGATCCCGACGGCGTCCGCCTCGAGATCACGAACTTCCGCGCGAGCCGCTATCGGCGAATGACGGCCTGGGAGGGGCTCGGCTGAGGCACGTGCTTGACGGTCGCGGGCGGCGCGGACTAAGCGCCCGAGGATGAAGATTTTCCTGCTCGCGACGCTCACGCTGACGGCGACGCTCGCGCTTCCGCGAACGGCCTCTTCCGCGTTCATCACCTACGACCTGACCGGCACCTGGAGGGGCAGCATCAAATGCAGCGCGCTGATCGCCGGTGCGAAGCAGAAGTCGGTGCTGACGCCGACCATGCGCATCTCGCAGATCGGCCTCAACATCGGCGTCCAGCTCGACTTCGGCACGAGCACGAGCGCCTACGGCGGGCTCGCCAACCCCGACGCCAAGAAACCCGAGCAGAAGGGCGAGGCGGCGCTCGTCCTCTGCGGCACCGACAACGTGCTCGGCGTCGACCTCTTCGACGAGATCGCGCGCATGGCGGTCGCGGCGAAGCCCGGCAAGGTGAAGGCGTCGTTCAAGGGCGTGTCGATCTTCTCGGGCCCGAGCACCCCGCAGGTGACCCACGGCACGTGCAAATGGAAGTGGACACGCACGGACACGGCCGAGCCCGGCCTCAAGACCCAGTGCGGCGAGCCCATGGCGCAGCTCCCGCCGCCCCTCGCAGCGACCGCGGGAGGGGCGCGATGACCCGCCGGACGTCGCGCGTCGCGCGCCTCGTCGTCACCGCCGCGTGCGTGGTCGCGCTCGGCAGCGCATCCGAGGTCGGCGCGGGCGCCTTGCGCTTCGACCTCAACGGGACCTGGACCGGCACGATCAAATGCAAATCGTCGAAGGCCGGCGCGAAGAGCAAGATCACGCTCGCGCCCACGATGAAGATCGAGCAGAGCGGGCTCGAGGTCGGGGTCGAGCTCGTGCTCAGCACGGGCAACCAGTTCTATACCGGCGTCGCCAACCCCGACGCGAAGAAGCCCTTCGACAGGGGCGAGGTGGCGCTCGTTTCCTGCACCACGAACGACTCCGTCGGCGACGACTTCTCGTTCGACGAAATCGGGCGGATGGTCGTGAAAGCCACGCGCGGCGACGTCAAAGGCAGCTTCAAGGGGACGTCGCTGTTCACGCGTCCGGGCTCCCTGCAAAACGCCGAAGCAGGCACGTGCAAGTGGTCCTTCAAGCGGACGGCCGACGACTTCCCGAGCGTGCCGGTGACGTGTCTCTTCGGGGCGACCAAGCCCTGAGCACGGCCTGAATCGCACGGCACCGCACCGAAGCCCCGCCCGGCGTTTCGCGCTTGCACGGGTGCAGACGCCGGGCAAGAATCCCGCCCCGCGGAGGTTCATCCATGCCTAAATCCGAGATGCGCACGCCCTGGATCATTCGTACCTATGCCGGTTTCGGCGACGCCGAGCAGTCGAACCGCCGGTACCGCGAGAACCTCGCGCAGGGCCAGCGCGGCCTCTCGGTCGCCTTCGACCTCCCGACCCAGAACGGCTACGACGCCGACCATCCAATGTCGCAAGGCGAGGTCGGCGGCACCGGCGTGTCGATCTCCCACCTCGGCGACATGGACACGCTCTTCAAGGAAATCGACCTCGGCACCATCAACACCTCGATGACGATCAACGCGACGGCCGTCTGGCTGTACGCGCTCTACGTCGCCGTCGCCGACCGCCGCAGCATCGCCCGGAAGCACCCAGGCGCTCGCCGAGACGACCGACCTCTATAGCGCGGCATGGCTGACCGCCGCTTGCGCCGATGCGCTCTATCCGCTGAACCCGGACCGGATCCGCGACACGCTCAAGCGTTATTCCCGCGAAGTAGGCGCGCTCGGGATCGTCGATCTAACGCGGAAATATGAGG
>JANNPN010000276.1:0-25918 GCA_031400185.1 Polyangiaceae bacterium | reverse complement strand
CCACCCCGCAACCGGCTATGCCGGTGTAAACGGGCTTATACGGCATTTTTCGCCCCACGGCTGGTCTCGGCGGGGCCGGCCGCCATCCAGGCTGCCGGCCCCTCGTGTTTTCAGATCGTATTGATTCCGCGGATGGCCGTTGGTAACAAAGCCGCCTTTCCGCCGAAATCCCCAAGGAGGCAAGTACTTATGATCGACCGTCAGATCTGGCGTGGGATCGCTGCGACGTGTGGTGCGGTGCTCTTGCTAGCGTTGGCAACGGTGTCCGCATTTGCCTTCCCGGAGAGCACCGAGACCTCCGGTGAGATCCCGATGGATTTGAACGGGACGTGGCTGGTGGTGAACCGCATCGAATTCCAGGGAAGCGCGCCGTCGCCGAAGCCGGGCGCGTCGCCGGGACCCAATGCCGGCCAGCCTCGCCCCTTTACCGTCGGATACATCTTCACGATGGAGCACCTCGCGACGGCCGACGCGCAGAAGGTGCGCGACGCGGACAAGGCGATGCGGCAAGCGGCGATCGACAAGGCCACCAAGATCCTCGCCGAGGAGCAGCGCAAGGCTGCCGCAAACCCGAAGCCCGCGGCCAGCGGGGAGCTGCCGGTCGAGCCCAAGGTGCTCGGCTACGGGATCCCGAAGGCGCCCGAGAGCGTCGCCGACCAGCACGACGAAGTCGCCGTCCACCTGATCGACGTGGATCTCCCGAAGAGCATCCAGGACGTGATCGACGAAGCGAACAAGGTCTATAAGCCCTGGGAGCCGACGGACAAGGACCTCGCGACGCTCAAGTCGACGTGGAAGACCCTCAAGCGCCGCGAAAAGACCGAGTACTCCCGTATCCAGTGGAAGGTGCTGGAGAACAAGTATCTCGATGGCGGCATGCTGCAGGACGACCGCACGAAGGACGCGAAGTTCGTCATTTCCGGCGATGCCCAATTGATCTCCTCGCCGGGGCAGGCGAACCGCAACATCATCATCTACGGTGCCAACAAGACGACCGACAAGACGATCGAGGGCGGCCACGTCCGGGCGATCATGACGGCGGCTCCCTTCCCGATCCCCATCGACATGAAGGGCACGTTCAAGATGTACCGGCTCACCGACCCGCCGAAGGCGGACGCCAAGAAGAAGGACAAATGACGGGAGGCCGATCCCTCCTGAGCGCTGCGATCGCCGGGACTACCCTGGCGATCGCAGGCTGCAACTCGGCCCCCCCCACTCCCTCCGCCGCTCCCACCGCAACCGCCCCGGCTGCCAAGTCGGACGAAGTCGCCAAGCGCATCGAGGAATACTTCACCAAGAGCGTGACACCCGGCATCACGCTGAAGGCGACCGGTTTCGCCCCGTCGCTGGTGTCGGGCTGGAACCAAGGCACGCTCGACATCGACGCCAACGGCAACAAGCAGTCGATTCCGTTCCTGGTCTCGCTCGACGGCAAGTACTTCATTAGCGGTGAGGTCACCGACCTCACGATCGATCCCCTCGAAGCGACGATGAAGAAGATCGATCTCGACAAGCGACCCGCGCGCGGTCCGGCCGACGCCAAGGTCACGATCGTCGAGTTTTCCGACTTCCAGTGCCCGTTCTGCTCGCGGGGCTACCAGATCCTCGAGGAGCAGGTGATGCCCGAGTACGAGGGGAAGGTGCGGCTCTTCTTCAAACACCTTCCCCTGAAAAGCATCCATCCGTGGGCCGAAGGGGCGGCGCTCGCCACCGAGTGCGCTTCCGACCAGAGCGGTGAGGGCTTCTGGAAGATGTACCACGCGCTCTTCAAAGCGCAGCGCGAGCTCAACCAGGACAACCTCAAAGCCAAGGTCACCGCGTTCGCCAAGGCGGCCGGTCTCGACGAGGGCAAATTCGTGCAGTGCTACGACGCGAAGGCCGCTCTACCCAGAATCGAGAAGGACCTCGCCGAGGCGGCAGCCGTCGGCGCCAACTCGACCCCCACCTTCTTCATCAACGGGCGCCGTCTCGAGGGGGCGCAGCCGCTCGAAAACTTCAAAGCGATCATCGACGAAGAGCTCGGCTGATCCGAATACGCTCGGTCGCGCTCGACACCATGCGTCGCGCATGGATGTCGGGACGATCGGCAACCACCACATCTCGTAGCGCGGCTCGCGCTGCAGTCTCTGGCTTGACACGAATCGCAACCCGTTGGTAGCGGTGGATTTGCCGCACCTGAACCGCATCATCGCGCGTGTCGTCCGACTCGACGCGTGCCTGTAACGGAATCACGAAAGGGGATCGTATGTACTCACCTCGCCTTGCCCGGACTCTCGTCGCCGCCCTCGCGGCGATTTGCAGCCTTTCACTCGCCCAGAGTGCCCACGCCGACGTCACGAAATGCAAATCCGCCGTGATCAAAGCCTCCGCCGCCTACGCCCAGGCCAGGTCCAAGGCACTGCAGAAGTGCGAGGACACGAACGTGAAGAAGCTCTTCGGGAGCTCCGTCGACTGCGCCACCGACCTGAAAGTCGTGACCACCGTCGGGAAGGCGAGAGCGAAGGTCACGAGCACGGTCACCAAGGCCTGTCCGGGCAGCGACTGCGCCGACATCGGGTTCCCGGCGACCTGTCCGACCTTCGAGGCCTCCGGTACCTGCAACGCGGCCAGCACCGACTGCGCCGGCATCGCGACCTGTCTCACCTGCGTCGACGACGCGGCGGTCGATCAGGCGATCGACCTGTCCTACGCGAGCCTCGTCGACACCGATCCCAAGGACAAAACCAAGAAGGCGCTCAACAAGTGCCAGTCGGCGATCGGTAAAGTCGCGGCCGGGTTCTTCGCCGCCAAGTCGAAGGCGCTCTCGAAGTGCTGGGACAAGGTCAACAAGGGCAAGGCGACCGGTCCGTGCCCGACGGCCGCCGAGGCTCCCAAAATCGCCGTGGCGGCCGGCAAGATCTCGGCCGGCATCCTCAAGGCCTGTGCCGGGAAGGACAAGCTGATCGGCGGGAGCGACGTCAATGCCGACCTGTCCCCGACCGACATCGGTTTCCCAGCGAACTGCAGCGACGTCGACCCGGTCGGTGGCCCGAGCTGCGCCGGGACGATCACCGGCTTGCAGGACCTCATCAACTGCGTCACCTGCGTGAACCAGTTCAAGGCCGACTGCGCGGACGGCATCGGAGCGGCGGCAGTCTCGGCGTACCCGAACGCCTGTAAGGGCCCGACCAGTCCCGCCACCCCCACCCCGACGGCAACGGCGACCCCGACGGCCGCGCCGACCGCGCGTCCGTGTGGCGACGGCAGTGACCCGCAGGTCTGCCAGCCCGACAGCCCGGGCTTCGCCTGCGGAGAGAGCTTCGCTTGCACCAATTGCAACTGCGCGTGTCCGTCCCGCGTCGAGTTTGCGGGGGATGCGACGAGTCCGAACTCGATCCTCGATACCGGCTGGACGGGCATCTCGCACCGCGCGCCGATCATCACCAACGGCGACGTCAGCGTGAGCTTGAGCTGCGCGGCGTCGCAGCGTCCCTGCGGCCAGTGCTCGATCACCGGCCCGATCGCGAACGCGAACGCGGGTGCGGGTCAGCTCGACAATCAGCGATGCAGCACCAACCCCGCGAAGAGGTGCACCAGTGACGCGACGTGCCAAGCGCGCACGTGCTTGGGGGGTGGCCCCACCGAGGACGGCACTCCCTGCACTGCGGACGCCGACTGCACCCCCGGCACCTGTCCGGCGGCCGGTACCTGCGCCTTTTACTTCGGCTCGGCTCTCCCGCTTGCAGCCGGCGGCGTAACCACGTGCATCAGCAATACGTTCAACGGCCCCGTAAGCGGCACCGCCAACGTCGAGACTGGCGAAGCCGCGACGGCCGCGTTGCTCACCTCGCGGGTATTCCTCGCGACCGACGTCGATCGTCCCTGCCCCCAATGCGTCAACGATCCGACGGTGAACGACGGCGCAAGCAGCGGCACGTGCGGTGACGGAGCACGGCTTGGCCTGCCGTGCGACGGCAACGGCAGCGTGCCGGGCCGGCCCGACTTCGGCACCACGAGCCTCGATTGCCCGCCGAACCCGTCCGGGATCATCGCGACCCTGCCGATCGATCTCAGTAACTCGACGGGCACGGTCACGAGGACCCTCTCGACCGCGAGCCCGAACTGCGCCGGCTCGACCGGCGACAAGTGCCTCTGCAACACCTGCAACAGCCCGAGCAACGCGCCCTGCTTCACGAACGCCGATTGCCCGGACCCTGCCGGCGCGATCGGCCCGGTCTGCGGCGGTCGCCGTTGTCTCGGCGGCTCCAACATCGGCGGCGCTTGCTCCGTGGCGTCCGAGTGCCCGAGCAGCAACTGCGCAGTGCCGGGCGAGGCGGCCAAGCCGAGCTCCTGTGCGGACGACACCACGACGGTCAACCGCGTGATGGAGTGTGCCGATCCCGACGGGGACAGCGAGGGCGTTTGCACCATCGGCCCGATCGATCAGAACTGCTCCATCGCTTCCGGTCACGCCCAACGCGGCTGCATGACCGACGCCGACTGCGGTCCCAACCCCGTTGCTGGCAGCTGCAAAGATGCCCCGCGCCCCTGCTTCTTGACCGGCGGCGGCACGTTCCAGGCGGCCGGCAAGAACGACGGTACCGACACGCTGATCGCGCGGGGTATGGCGGATCCGCCGGATCGGGACGTCGCGAACCCGACGCTCGGCGCCATCTTCTGCATCGGACCGACGGGGTCGGCGTCCATCAATGGTGTCGCCGGTCTGCCCGGCCCGGGTCGCGTGACGATCCAAGGCACGGCAGTCGGGCTCCCATGATCCGAGGGTCGAATCACTACTAACACGGCGAAAACGCCTCACGGGTGTCGGAGGGGAACATGAAGAAGGGGTTTCGAGTCGTAGGACTGGTGGCGTTGGCTTTTGCCATCGCTCACTGCGGTGACAGTGACGTGCGCGTTTCGACCGGACCCGGCGTCGTGCCGGCGCCGGGCACGTTCACCGGGTCGCTCAGCGACGGCGGAGCGATCCGCATCGAGGTCGGCAGCATCGAAGAGGTGTCCTTCGACTGCGACGACGAGGTCATCACGGAGACGTTCACACCGCCGCGCGAGATCGAAAACGACGGCTCCTTCGAGGTCAACTTCAGTGACGGCGGCCGCGAGTTCCGGGTCGCCGGGACGTTCCGCGACAACAACACCGTCGACGGCTCGATCAACGACGAGGACAACGAGTGCGACGTTTCGTTCGACGCCACCCGGGGCGGCGTCGTCCCGACGCCGGTCGCAACGCCGACGAGCGTCGTCGGACCGAGCGAAACGGCCGTCGTAGCGACAGCCACGCCGAACGAGGGACCGACCGCGACGCCCGACGATGGGCCGACGGAGACGCCTGTCGACGGGGCTACCCAGACTCCGGGCGGCCCAACGCAGACGCCTGGTCCGGGTGCGACCAGGACGGCGACCCCCGGGCCCGCCGGCTCTCCATGCCCGGTCGCGGGTGAGGTGGTCAGCAATGCCGGCGCGCAGGAGGTCCTCGACACCGGGTGGACGGGCCTGGCGCACGACCAGACCGTCATCCAGGACGGCAAGCTCACGTTCACGGTCTCGGGCTGCGCAAGCGCGACCCGCCCGTGCGGCGTCTGCCAGGTCGGCGGACCGATCCAGAACTTGAAAGCCGACCAGGGCGACATCAATGCGCGTCGGTGCAGCGGCGACACCTCGATCAAGTGCGCGGACAACAGCGCGTGCACCGGGAAAGGCAGCTGCGTCTTCTTCTTCGGCGCCCCGCTGCCACTCTCGGCGGGCGGCGTATCGACGTGCGTCACGAACCAGATCAGCGGCAACGTGACCGGTACGGCGAACATCGAGACCGGCGCCTTCGCGTCCGCTCTCAATCTGACGTCCCGGGTGTACAACGCGCTCGAGCTCGCCGTCCCGTGCCCCGTGTGCAGCGGCGACGCGACGGTCAACGACGGCAACGCGGCCGGCACCTGCTCGGGAGGCCCGCGGCAGGGCCAGGCGTGCGACGGCAACGGCCGCTCGCCGAAGTTCCAGTCGTTCGGCACGACGAGCTTCGACTGTCCGCCGAACCCGGGCGCCCTCATCACCGCGCTCTCGTTCTCGCTCGACGGCTCGAGCGGCACCGAGACGATGACGCTCACGGCGGGCAGCCCCGGCTGCAGCGCCGCGGCCGGGAAGAAGTGCTTCTGCCCGTCCGACAGTCAGGCGACGGCCCCCAACGCCTGCATCGACGACACCAGCGTCGCGGGCGACGGCACGTTGTGTGCCGCCGACTCGCCGACCCAAGGCCATTGCCCCGAAGGTCCGGTCGACACGGTCTGCACCATTGAGTCGTTCCGCGGCTGCCTCGGCGACAGCGATTGTCCGGCCTCGGGTGATAGCTGCGGCTCGGCCCCGCGGCTCTGCTACCTCGACAACGGCGTCGTCGGCGGCAGCGTCAGCGCCTTCGGCATGGCCGACCCGCCGACCAACGGCGAGGCCGACCCGACGTTCGCGGCGCTCTTCTGCGTCGGCAAGACCAACGCCGCCGTCAATGCGGCCGCCGGCCTCCCGGGCCTCGGCCGCATCGAGCTGCCGCTCCACACGAAGGAAATCCTGACGATTCCTTAAGCAGTTCCCACATCAAAAGCGTTAACTTCGAGCCCCGGATCCCAAGTGGATCCGGGGCTTTTTTTGCGTCGAGGATTCGCTTCGGAATTCGTTGCTCTGGCATGATCGGGCGCAGACGATTGCTTGCTACGGGAGGGTGCGATCATGTGGCGATATCGAGCGACGGTCATCGCGGCGGCATGCGCGATGCTGGTGTCGGCATGCGGCGACGCTGACAACCACGGCAACGACAACACGAGCCCCGAGCCGAGCACCACTCCGGTTGCAACGACGACCGCACCGGGACCGAGCCCGACGGCACCCCCGCAGATCCCCTGCCCGCAGCTGATCACCTACACGGTCATCAGCGAGGGATCCGATCTCGACATCGGCTGGACCGGCCTCTACCACGATCAGGTCCTCGGGAACGGCGGATCGCTGAGCTTCGCGCTCGACTGCGCCGGCGAGTTCCTCGGACAGTGCGGCGATTGCGCGCTCACCGGTCCGATCGCGAGCACGACGGTCGTCGACAACCACCGCTGCTCGAACGGAACCCAGACCACGTGCACGGCCGATGCCGATTGCGGCGACGGCACGTGCGAGTTCTACTTCGGCGCGCCGCTGCCCATCTCCGGCGGCGGCGTCCCGATCTGTGTCAGCAATCAAGTGAACGGCGCCGTCACGGGCAACGTACAGCCCGAGCTCGGCCAAGGCACCTCGAACATCGGGATCATCTTCACGAGCTACGTCGGGCTCGCGGAGACGCAACCGTGTCCGACGTGCACGGGCGCGACCGTCGGGGCCACGGGCACCTGCCAGGGGGGCCCGCGCGAAGGCCAGGCATGCACGACCGACGGCACGAACCCGACGTTCGGCAACACCAGCTTCGACTGCCCGCCGAACGAGAGCGCCAACATCGGCAGCTCGACGCTGCCGCTCAACTTGACGACCGGTACCCGATCCCTGCCGCTCTCCGGGACGTGCCTGGGCGGACCCTCCACCGGTCAGGCCTGCTACTGCGAAGACCAAGTGCAAACCAACCAGTGCCTGGACGGCGTCTGCACCGTCGACGCGAACGGTGAAGGCACGTGCGCCGCAGGCCCGAACGACCAGCTCTGCACGCTCGAAAGGTTCCGCTCCTGCTTCAACGACACCGACTGCCCGGCCGCGGGCGACAGCTGCAGCACCCAGCTCCGCGGATGCCTGGGGGCGACCGACGCGAACGGCATCCTCACCGGCCCGCTCGAACGGACCGGCACGCCGAGCCAAGCCGAGCCGCTGCAGGTCGCGACGTTCTGCATAGGCGACACACGGAGCGGCGCCGTCAACGGAGCAGCGGGGCTCCCCGGCCCCGGAGCGCTGCGGCTGCCGACGGCCGCGTGCATCAGGCCGAGCTGTCCGTGAACGAAGGCCGGGGACGGGGATCGCCCCGTCCCCGGCCGATCATCGCCCTGCGACCTCGCGCGTGATGCGCCGGTAGAGCTTGAAGAGCTCGTAGAACGCGCGCGCGATCACCAACGGATTCGCTCCCGTCGGCGTTCCGTGCCGGCGGGCATAGTGGTGCACACCGACCTCGGTCACGCGAAAGCCGGCACGCACGGTGCGAGCGAGGATCTCGGTGCTGATCATGGCGCCTTCGGCCTCGGGGTGCACGACGTCGAAGACGCGCCGGTCGAAGAGCTTGAAGGCGCAATCGACGTCGCGCGACGGGATCCCGAACAGGCGATGGACGAGTCCGTTCCACAAGCCGGCGTTCAGGCGCCGGAGCCCGCCCTCGGCGCGATCGATGCGGTAGCCGATCACGACGTCGTACCGGGGCAGCGACGGCAGCAGCAGCGCGATCTCGCCGACATCGAACTGCCCGTCGCCGTCGGTGAAGAACACGTAGGCCTTCCGACTCGCGGCGAATCCCGACTTGAGGGCGCCGCCGTATCCGCGGTTCTGGGGGTGATGCACGACACGAACGTGCGGGTCGGCGGCAGCGAGCGCGTCGGCGACCTCGGCCGTCCGATCCTGACTGCCGTCGTTCACGACGATGATCTCGTAGTCGTCGCTCAACTGGGGCAACACGGCGCTCAGGCGCTCGACCATGGCGCCGACGTTGGCTTCCTCGTTGTAGGCGGGAAAGAAGGCCGAGATGCTGGGGAGACGATTCACGCGCGCGTGTTGCTAGCACCCCGCACCGAGTGAGTCTATTCAGCCTACCCTCGCAAAATCGCAAACATGCGGTGTACGACCTCGCCCCTGTTTGCTACCCTCGGGCGCCGCATGTCCGAGTCCCGGTCGATCGAACTCAGCGTCGTCCTCCCGGTCCTGAACGAGCGCGAGAACGTCGAGCGGCTGCTGCCTCGGACGATCGACGTCCTCCGCACGATCGGCTGCAGCTACGAGCTCCTGGTCGTCGACGGAGGCTCCGTCGACGGGACGCCCGACGCCGCGACGGCGGGCGGTGCGCGCGTCATCCGGCAGACCTTGCCGGGATACGGCGGGGCGCTCCGGGAAGGCCTCGCAACCGCGCGCGGTGCGTACATCCTCACGCTCGACGCCGACCTGTCGCACGACCCGGACTTCATCGTGAAGCTCTGGCGGAGTCGCGAGCGCTCCGAGGTCGTGATCGCATCGCGCTACGTGCGCGGCGGCGTCGCCTACATGCCGCGGAACCGGCTCATCCTCTCGCGCGTCCTGAACGCGTTCTTCGCCCGCGGTCTCGGTCTCCCGGTCCGCGACCTCTCGAGCGGCTTCCGCCTCTACCGGGCGGCCTGCGTGCAGGGCCTCGACCTCGAGGGGACCAACTTCGAGGTCCTGGAGGAGATCCTCGTGAAGGTCCACGCCGAGGGGTGGCGGATCACCGAGATCCCTTTCACGTACTACCCGCGCGAGCGCGGCTCGTCGCACGCCCGGATCGTCGCCTTCGGGATGGCGTTTCTGCGCGCGTTCGTCCGCCTCTGGAAGCTCCGCAGCTCGATCGAATCCGCCGACTACGACGAGCGCGCGTTCTACAGTCCGATCCCCTTGCAACGGTGGTGGCAGCGGCGCCGCCACGAGATCATCTGCGCGTGGGCACGCGGCGCGGGCAAGACGTTGGACATCGGCTGCGGCTCGAGCGTCATCTTGCAGTCGATCAACGACGTCGTCGGCCTCGATATCCTCCACAACAAGCTCCGCTACATGCGCCGATACGACGTGCCGCTCGTCCGCGGCTCGATCTTCGCCCTCCCGGTGCGCGATGCGACGTTCGATTGCGTCGTGTGCTCGCAGGTGATCGAGCACATCCCCTACGACGACCAGATCTTCGCGGAGCTCCGCCGCGTGCTCCGTCCGGGCGGGCTGCTCATCCTCGGCACGCCCGACTACGACACCGTCGGCTGGCGCACGATCGAGCCGCTCTACGGCTTCTTCGCGCCGGGCGGCTACAAGGACGAGCACATCACGCACTACACGCGCGAGAGCCTGATCCAGCTCTGCCGCGAGTGGGGCTTCGCGCTGGAAGACACGGCGTACGTGTTCCGGAGCGAGCTCGTGTTGGCGCTCCGCCGCGACGACGGGCTCGTGGCGCTTGCGCCGCCGGCCGCGGGGTTCACGCTACCAACCCAGCTTCTTCCCCCAGTACACGCCGAGCGCGTTCAGTAGCACCGACGCCTGGACGAGGAAGCAGAGCGGCGCCCATCCGCGGTCGCGCATGCCCATCGCGACCAGAATGATCACGTACGGCAGGGCATCGAGCAGGTAGCGGTACCCGAACTGCACCCAGCCTTGGTAGAAGTACGGGATCAGGGCGGCCGCCGTGAGCCCCGTCGCGAGCCAGAGGATGCGCACGGTCGCGTCGCGGCGCGACGCCGCGAACGCGTAGAGCAGCACCGGGCTCGTGAGCAGAATCGACAGCCCCTCCGGCGACGGCTTCAGGAAGGGGAACTCCTCGATGTAGTCCCAGCCGCGGAAAATCGCGATGTGGGCGTGCTGCGGAATGTAGTGCCAGTCGTACCAGCCGTACTTCTTGCCGGCCATGTAAATCTCGGAGGCTTTGCCGTAGCCGGTGTCGAAGGCGTTGCCGAAACGGACGTAGTTCATCCAGAGCTCGATGCCGACGGGGAGCGCGAGGCCGAGCCCGAAAAGCAGTCCACGGACGATCGCGCGGCCGTCGAAGAAACGGAAGAAGGTCTGCCGAACGGCGTGTCGGTGCACCAGCAGCAAGAACACCCCGGGCGCCGCCGTGACGACGTTCGCGCGCGACAACATCGCGAACCCGAACAGCGCGCCGACGAGCGGCGATCGCCCCTTCCCGAAGATTTCGATCAACGCGAGCAGGAGAAACAGCTCGACGCAGAGGTGCGACAAGAACCACGTCGTGCCGATGCCGGCAGCGAACCAGTTCACGGTGCCGAAGGCGAATATCATCGTCCCGAGCGCCGCCCGCTTCGGCCCGACGTCCGCACGCATCAGCAAGATCCAACAGAGGGCCGCGTTCAAGCCCGCGACCATCATGCTGAAGAAGTTCTGGTTCAGCGCCGTCCCCCACCACCAGACGAACGGCACGAGCAGCATGGCCGGCGTCGGCGCGAACGGCGAATGCACCTCGCCGTTCACGGTGATCCAGTCGTGGTAGTGCGGCGGATAGCCCTGCACCCAGAGCCGCCCGTGCAGCCACGCGTCGGCGACGTACACGTGATGCTTGTACGCATCCGGCACCCGCGGATTGTACGCGTAGTAGAGCGCCGTGACGGCCAGGAAGATGGCCAGCGCAGCCAACCGTCGGCGCCTTGCGGTCACGCCGCCCGTCGCCTCAAATCCAACGCGCAGGACCGTTCTGGAACCACATCCGTGCCGAGTAGGTGTCGCGAGGAATCGGCATGCCGGACCAGAGCGGATAGAAGTAGATCAATAGCGCGATGCCGACGACGCCGTACGCGACCACGACGACCCGTCCCGCCGGCCACTGGAACGCCGGCAGCCGCCGATACACGACGGCCGCCCCGTACACCCCGGCGATCGCGGCCCACAAGAGGATCCCGACCCGCGGGAACGGCCCTATGAGGGTCGGAAGGAGCGGCACCAGCAGCGCCACGCCCGCGCCGACCCAGAAACCGTCGTCGGCAGGCGTGCGCCAGAGCATACTGAGCGTCATCCCGAGTGCCAGCAGACTCGCGTAGAGCGACGGCAGGTAGTGGTACTGGAAGAGCGTCCGGCCGATCCACGACCAGACGATGTAGTGCAGGATGAACGCGGTGCAGAGGAACACGCTCGCGAAGTGCCGCTCGCGGACGCCGCGCGCGAACGCCACGACGATCGCGGCGAAGCCGCCCCACCAGAGCAGCGGGTTGCCGCCGCCCCAGACCCCGACGACGTGGGACGGATCGTTCGGCATGTCCTTGAAGTGATACCAGACCGGCCGCAGCAGGAACGGCCAGGTGTACCACTTGGACGAGTACGGATGCGTCGCGTCGGCGACGGCCGCCTCGTAGCCGACGACGTCCTTGAAGTACTTCGGGATGTCCCAGAGGCTGTGCCACCACCCGAGCCAGTAGTGCGGCAGGAAAACGGCGAGGTACATCGCAGCAGCCGCGCACGTGACGAGCGCCGCCGGCGCGAGCCCGCGTGCGGTCGGCCGAGCGCTCCGGTGCAGCCGCTCGGCGTGCACGGAGATCACGGCGAGGAAGAACACCACCGTCATCCACGTGAACGCCGGGATGAAGAGCTTGCTCGCGAGGTTCAGCCCGAGCGCGATTCCGAGAAAGACGAGAATGCCGGGGCGGCGCTGGAGCGGCGGCGTTCTCAGGTATTGGAACAACAGCAGATACGAGATCGCGCCGAACGTGACGTACCAGATGTCGATGACCGCGATGCGTGAGTCGACGATGAAGAGGCCGTCGAACGCAACCGCGGCCGCGGTGACGAACGCAGCGATCCCGTCGCCGAGGAGCTTCCTCCCGGTGAGGTAGGCCACGCCCACCAGCAGAGTCCCACAGGCCGCGTTGAAGATGCGGTAGCCGCTCGCCTCGCCGCCGAAAATCGCGACACTCGCGCCGATCGCGAGCTTCGCGAACGGCGGATGCGGGTCCATGAAATCCTTGCCGCGAAGATAGTTCTTGCCCTGCTCGACGAAGTAGACCTCGTCGAAGACGAGCTCGTTCGGCTGCTCGAGCTTCCAGAAGCGGAGGCCGGCCGCGACCACGACCAGCAGGAGGGCAAGCGCCAGGTCGCGCCGCGTGACCCGGTAGCGGAGATCCCCGGCGTCGAGCTCCCATTGCGGGAGCGACACCCAGCCGCGCGGCTTGTCGACCGTCGGCGGCTTCTTGTCGCCGGCTTTCGCGGCCGTCTTCGCGACCGCACCCTTCGCGACCGCGGGCTTCGCGACCGCGGTCCTGGCGGCAACCGGCTTCGTGACCGCGGCCGCGCGCGCCGTGACGGCCGACATCGGCGCCGCCTCGGACTCGTCGTCGACCTCGACGAAACTGCCGACGGGCTCGTCGCAAGGAAGCGGCAGCGGCTCTGGCGCGAGCCGGGTCATCCGGTAGCCTTCCGCCATCGCCCCGATGAAGAGGGCGACGTTCACGATCGACACCGCAATGCCGAACGGCTCGTAGGGCGCGAGGAAGACCTCGGCGTTCAGCGCGCGCAGGATGTACCAGAGGTTCGCGTAGTACGTGACCGTCAGGATCCCGAAGACCGCCCAGAGGTGCGGGCGCCGCGGCAAGAGCGGGGTCAGGAACAGCAGGCACGGAAAGAGATACCGCTCGTGCATGCGCGTCGAGAGCATGAAGAAGCCGAGCGGCAGCAGAAACATCAGGTACATGTACATCTCGGCGTCGCGCCGCCGATAAATCAGGAAGGCGAGGTAGCAGAAGAAGAGGACGACGAAGACCGTCGCCCAGACCTTGTAGCTCAGAGGCCCGAGCATCGCGCTGTCGGACTGGCGGAAGCCGCCGAGGATCGCCATCAGGTTGAACGCGTTCACCGACGTCTCGGCGTAGTACGCGGCGCCCTTGTTGTAGTGCTCGAAGAGGCCGAGCGGCTCGACGAAGGGAAGCGTGAGGAGGGTGGCGACGGCGAGCCCGGTCGCGGCGGCGATGATGGGACGCTCCGGCCGGTCCCAGTTGCCCGGCCACGACGCGAAGAGCGGCAGGAAGATCAGCGCCTGCGGCTTGGTGATCGCGGCGACCATCAGCACGGCCCACCCGAACGCGACTTGTCCCTCGAAGAGCAACAAGGCGCCGAGGAAGAGCTCGAGGGTGAAGAGCGAGTCGGTCTGGCCCCAGATCGCCGAGTTGAAGATGACCGCCGGGTTCAGCGCGTAGGCGAGGACCACCAGCCACGTGACGCGCTTCCCGACCCGCGGGCGCAGCAGGAAGTAGAGGAGGCCCGTCGACACGAAATCCGCGATCAGCCCCGGCATCTTGATGATCAGCTTCGAAAGGGCGCCGGACGTGTCGATCTTCATCCCGTCGTAGATGCTGCCGAGGAGCCAGAGGATGTAGAGATAGCCGGGCGGGTAGTCGCAGAAGTAGTTCGGCGCGTAGAAGTCGGCCGGGCCGCGGTCGGCGAGTCGAAGCGCCCAGGCCGTGTAGGTGCCGAGATCGGTCTGGTACCCGAAGTGCGGCGCGGCCACCATCTTGATCCCGAGCAGCCCGAAGAGGAGCAAAAAGAGCCCGAGCTTCTCGCTCGGCGTTCCGCGGTCGCCGCCGCCGGGGGGAGGCCTCAGGTAGTACCACAGCGCCGCCGTCAGGAGCCCCAGGAGGAGGATCAGCGCCCACAGGCTGAGCGGTGCGAAGCCGCCGCCGCCGGACGCGGGCTGATACACGTTCTTGGCGTTCGGCGGGGGCCCCGAGACGGGCTCGACGGTGATCTCGGAGAACCAGGCCTCACCGGTGTTGAGGCTGCTGTACCCACCGACGCGAAGGGCCAGCTGGATCCGGTCCTGCCACTTCTCGGTCTTCACGTACAGCTCGACCGGCTGCCAGTCCTTCTCCGAGCCCTTGATATCCTGCGAGTTCTGGAACCCCTCCATCAGGGAGAGGTACGCCCCGATCGAGGCCTGGCCGATGTTGTCGGTGCGGATTTTGCCGGCGATCCGGTACCAAGTTTCTTCCTTGACGTGCAGATCCTGCACGTAGCGCGCGTCGTTGGGCTTACTGTTCCGGATGCCCGCCTGACCCGGCTGGCCGTCCGCCGGCCCCTTCCAGAGGAATTCCGTGGTGCCGGCGTTGGTGTCCCAACGGTCGATGCGCCACTCGCTCGGGGTGCCGCCCGAGCCCTGGGAGAAGTCGCCGTTCTTGATCAGCTGCGCTCGGGCAACGTCGGCTGTACCAGCGAGCCCGAGCACCACGAGCGCCGCCGCGCCGAACCATCGCGTGAATCGCATGCCGGGCGACTCTAAAGCACAGCCCTATTGGAATTGAAAGAAAGGCGTCTGCGTTTCGTTACGGAATAGTTCGTACCCCCGCACGTTGCCTCCGACGACTTCCGAGGGCCATACTGCGAGCTGTGTCAGTGCCGTTCCTTGACAGCAAAATCGCCCCTTTGCTATCGAGCCGCGACGCCAACGGATTGGTCAACCCCCGCTCAAGGAGGAGAAATATGAAGAATCGGACGAGATTTCTCGCGCTCGCCATGGTCGCAGCTTTGGCCATCGCGGGTTGTGGTGAAGACAATGACAACGAGGACAACGACAACGAACCTTCTCCTCCCGTGCGCACGGCGACGCCGGGCCCGGAGCTGACCCCGACGCCCGTGCGAACCGCAACCGTCGCGCCCGCGACGCAGACGCCCGTGGACGGCGTCACGCCGACGGCGACCGGGCCGAACCCGACTCCGACCTCGACCGGTGGCGACGAGGACTGCAACGGCGAAGGCGCCGCGCTCAACGTGACCATCACCTCGCTCGCCGGCTCCGACCTCGACACTGGTTGGACGGGCATCGCGCACAACTCGGTCGCGACGCGCGAGAACACGGTCACGACGCAGCTCAACTGCTCGGGTGACGACTGCACCGTCGACGGCACGAATCTGGTGGGTACGAAGTTCGGCTCGCCGCTTCCGCTCTCTGCCGGCGGCGTCTCGACCTGCGTCATCAATACCTTCCGTGAAGCCGTGACCGGTACCTACAACTGCGACTCCGGGTGCTCGGAAGGCAGCGCCAAGCTGACCTCCCAGGTCTTCCTCGTGCAGGATGCGGATCACCCGTGTCCGCCGTGCGTAGGCGACCCGACCCCGAACGACGGCCAGAAGGGCGGCACCTGCCTCGGCGGCACCACGCCCGACGCGGCCTGCGACGTCGGCGGCATCAGCGACCTCTTCGACTCTGCCGGTCAGGATTTCGGCAAGACGTCGAACGATTGTCTCCCCACCGGCAGCAGCGTCGGCGAGCTCAACATCGACCTGAACCCGCTCAGCACGCAGACGATCACGATCAACGCCAACGTGAACTGCCTCTCCGGCGCCTTCCCGCCGGGCAGCTGCTACTGCCCGAGCCAGGTACAGCCGAACGCGTGTCTCTCGTCGACGGGCGTCGGCACCTGCCCCGAGAGCGGGGTCTGCGCGGAAGGCCCGATCGACGGCATCTGCGACGGTCAGACGTTCCGGCAATGCCGCTCCGGCACCGGCACGGAGGACTGTGAGGACATCTTCACCGGCGCCGGCAACTGCGTCGATCAGCCGCGGCCCTGCTTCGGCACCACGATCAGCCGTACGGGCACCTGCGGTACGGAGCAAGGCGAGCTCGTCTCCTTCTTCTGCATCCCGGCGACTCGCGCTGCCGCCATCAACACCACGGCGGGTCTGCCTGGTCCAGGCGCGGTCTCGATCCCGGCTCGGCAGGTTCGCACACCGCGCAACTAGCGCGGCGACGTAAGTCCCACCTCCGACTTCAGGTCAGTTCGAAAACCACTAGGCACGCTCGAGGTCCGAGCCCTGTAAGGAGGCGGTCATGACGGGAATTGGTCAGACTTGGCGCCTCGCCGTCGCTGCGGCAGCCCTGGTCATCCTCAGCACGTCGCCGGCATCGGCGACCATGAAGTACGGTCCGCTCGAGCTCTCGGGCAACCTCCAGTCGCAAAACATCGTCCGTCACCCGGACATCGACGAGTACCACTTCGTCCAGCAGCGCAACACGATGCGCGCGCGCATCGATTGGGCATGGGCCGAGCGCGGCAAATGGTTGAGCCGCATCGACGTTCCCTTCATCGAGAGCTCCAAGTTCTTCCTGCTGTATCGCGGCGTCTACGACAGCATCTACGACTACGAGCCGACGAACCGGGAGCGCGACTTCCGCGGCAGGAAACCGGGGCGTGCCGCCGTCCGCGACTTGGACGACCTCTCGCACGGCGCCCGTGACGCGCTCAAATTCGAGAACCAGCTGCGTGAATTGTACGTCGACCTCAAGATGGCCGACATCCCGGTCAGCTTCCGCCTCGGCAAGCAGCAGATCATCTGGGGCGAGGCCGACGACTTCCGCATGCTCGACCGCGCCAACCCGCTCGACACCTCGTGGCACTACATCATGGAAATCCCGCCGCCCTCCTTCGGCTGGGACGATCTCCGCATCCCGCTCTGGATGCTGAAGGGCCTCTGGGACATCGGGAACATCGGCGGCACCATCTCCAACACCTTCTTCGAGGCCTTCTGGAACCCGGGCGATTGGCGGCCGGTGAAAGTCGGCTATCTGCCGCGACCCTGGGGTCTCCGCATCCAGAATCCTCTCTTCAATCGGGAGGACGGCGCGTTCTTTGCGCCGTTCCGCGTCAACCGATTGATGAAGGGCACCGCGCTGTTCAAGCAGGGCGACTACGACCGCAACCCGGTCGACAACAGTCAGTTCGGCGCGCGCTTGTCGGGCGTGTTTCCGAACGGCCTCCAGATCGGCCTGCACTACTTCTATCAGCGCTGGTCCGGCGACGACGGTTCACCTTTCTCCCCCGTCCGCGGCATCACGCCGGACGAGGATGGTCAGGTACGCACGCAGGTTCTGGTCGGCCGCGGGACGCTGCCGGTCGAGTACATCACGCCGTACATCCACACGGTCGGCCTCTCCGCCAACTACTTCGAGGGCAACTGGACGCAGGCGATCATTCGGATGGAAACGGTCTACGACTTCGGCATCTACATGCTGGACCGCGACAAGGAGACGACCTTCGCGCCGCTCCTTCCCGGCACCACCCGCAAGGACATGTGGAAGGGCATGATCGCCTTCGACCGTCCGACCTGGATCCGGTCCCTCAACAAGAAGACCACCTTCTTCATCACCGGCCAGATATTCCTGCACCACATCATGCACAACGAGGACACGCTCACCACCGCGCTCGATCTTCCGACCGCCGGCGCGCGCTCGCGGCCCTTCTGCGGCAGCGACAAGTTCACGCCGTGCAACGACCCGAACGGCAACGGCAGCTTCCGCGACGACGTCCGCAGCTGGGAGTCGTTGATCACGTTCGCGATCTTCACCTTCTATCGCGGTGGGTCGGTCGTGCCGCTCCTCGGGTTCATCTACGACCCGGTGAACTCGCACAGCATGTACCCGTTCTGGAACGTCGACTGGGTGATGACGCCGAACTTCATCATCAACCTGAGCCAGCGCTACTTCATCCCTGGTCAGCCCGACGTGCAGAAGGGCGTGTTCGATCCGTGGCTCCTCGGCACGAACCGCGGACGCTCGGAGACGGCGCTGCGGCTCACGTATCAGTTCTGATCCGAGCGACGCAGCTCGTCGCGAACGACGCATCGACGGGGAAGCGGCGACCGGCCGCTTCCCCGTTTTTCTTTGGGGCGAGCGATCGCCCGCGCACGTTTCGCGGCCGTCTTTCGCTCCCCACAATTGAAACCCCGGGTGCCCGTCGATAAGATGCCCCGCTCATGGCGCACAAAGGGGCGACGCAACAGCAGAATTCGCCGCGTCGCCGGGGCGAGACAGGGCCGCCAGCGGGACGGTCGCGAAGCCCGGCGCCGCGTACCGAAGGCCTCGAACGTGCGCTCTGGATCCTGCTCGCGCTGAGCGCCGCGATCGCAATCGGCCAGCTCTACATCCACGCGCAACTCGCGGCGACGCTCGGCGCGTACACGAGCTTCTGCAACGTCAACTCGACCGTCAACTGCGACGCCGTGCTCGCGAGCTCGTACGGCACGCTCCTCGGCCTGCCGGTCGCGGGTTGGGGGCTCGCGAGCTACGTCGCCCTCGCCATCCTCCTCTTCCGCCGCAAGCGTGCCGTAGGTGCCGCCCGGTCGCAGAGCTCGCTGCTCGCGCTCGGGCTCGCACTCTGGAACGTCGGCATGTCGCTCTACATGGCGGGCATCTCGACGTTCCTGCTCGGGACGCTCTGCCTGCTCTGCGCCGCGACGTACGTGCTGGTGATCGTCACCGCGGCCCTCATCTGGAAGCTCGCGCAGGTCGACGTCGGCGCGAGCGGCGGCACGGTGCTCACGTCGCAGCGGGCGCTCGTCGCAGGCGCGGCGATCGCGGCCGGCCTCGCGGCAGTCGCGGCCGCGCAGCTCGCCGCACACCCCATCTCCGGCGCCACCATGACGGCGGAGGACGTGAAGGCGTCCGACGCCGAGTTCTATCAGTGGTACACGACGCTTCCCGTCACCAAGAACCTGGCGCCCGACCGCCACAGCAAAGGTCCGGCGAACGCGCCGCTCACCATTATCGAGTTCTCCGACTTCGAGTGCCCGGCGTGCGCCATGGCGTTTCGCGACCTCCACGACCTCGCCGCGCGCCATCCCGATCTCGTGCGCCTCGTGTTCCACCACTTCCCGCTCGACTCGGAGTGCAACCCGAACGTCCCGAGCCGCATGCATCGCTCGGCGTGCCTCGCCGCAATCGCCGCCGAGTGCGCGGCCCGCGACAGCAAGTTCTGGGAGTACCACGACCTGCTGTTCACGGGTCAGGACCGCCTCGGTCGCGACGACCTGATCGCCAAGGCCGTCGGGCTCGGCCTCTCGAAGGACCGCTTCACCGCTTGCCTCGACGACCCCACCGCCCGGAGCCTCGTGCTCGGCGACGCGGGCGCCGCCGCCAAGCTCGGGGTCAAGTCGACCCCGACCCTCGTCATCAACGGTCGCATCGTCGAAGGCGCCCTCGAACGTACTCGCTACGAGTACGTGATCGCGCTCGAACGCCCGAAGTGACCCACCAGAAAGGACTGATCATGGAACTCACCGAAGAGATGCGTTACCGCCTGTGCTATCTGACGCTTCGTCTTGCGATCGATCAGAAGCTCGAGCGCGATTGGGGCAAGGGGGAGTGTGCCGGAGTGCTCGCGTTCCTCGACCTGATGTCCGGCAGCCACCTCACCGACGAGCAAAAGCCGGGCGACGGCCGCCAATACGTGAGCCAGCGCGAGAAGCTCGAGGACTTCATCGACGCGGAGTACGGAGAAGAGGTGTTGGCGGTTGTCCAGCGGGCCATCAACGAGATCGTCTGACCTCCAGCGGCCCGGGACCCTGCAACGATGGTTGCCGGTCATCGTCTGGGCCGCGTTCATCTCGTGGTTCTCGACGGATGCGTTCTCCGCGCGGTCGACCAACAGCTACATCGACCCGATCCTACGGTACTTCTTCGGTGAGCTGACCCCGGCGGGGTTCAGGTTCGCCCACACCGTCATCCGCAAAAGCGCGCACATGGTCGAGTATGCCATTCTCGGCGGCCTCGTGTGTCGCGCGCTCACCGCGCCGAGCGCGCGCATGTCACGCCCGCTGGTCATACGCGCCCTACTCTACTGCGCCGTGTACGCCCTGCTCGACGAGGCGCACCAGGCGTTCGTGCCGAGCCGCTCGGGCTCCGGCACCGACGTCCTCGTCGACACCGTGGGCGCCACCGTCGGCACGCTGCTCTTCACCCGCTGGCGCGGGTATCGCGAGCCCGCCGATCAGTGACCGGTTTCGAGAGACAGCTTCAAGCCCTTCAACCGCCGCACTTCGTCGCTGATCTTGGTGAGACTCTCGAGGACGCGGTTCACTTCGGCCGCGGCCCAGTCGAGCTCGTCGTGCGACACCTTCTCGAGCGCGCTCCGGAGTTGCGCGTAAAGGCTCATCACACCGCCGATGCCCTCCACGCCGACTTCCGACATGCGCCGCTGAAGCTCACCGGAGAAGCGAAGCACGGCCTCGGCTTGTTCGAGCATTTGTTCCATTGGGGTGGTTCCTCCTGAGCGGGATCTGGCGACGAAAGGTTGAGCCCACAGACTTAATCGGACCCCTCTTGGCAGTCAACGAATGATTGGGCTACTGTCCGCGCCCGTGCAAAAGTTCACCTGTGTTGCGATCGCGGCGCTGTGCTTCGCCGCAGCATGCGCCAGCGACAACGCGACATCGACGGCACCCGCGCCCGATGCGAAGCCCGTTTCCGGCGGCGCGGTGATCGCAACCTACGCCGGGAAGCAGTTCACCACCGAGGATTTTCGGCGCGAGGTGGAACGGCTTCCTCCCCGCTCGCGCGCACAGCTCACGACGCCCGAGCGCCGCCGCCAGTTCGTCGACAACTACATCCTGAACGAGCTGCTCTCGGAGCAAGGGAAGACGAAAGGGTACGACCGCGATCCGGACATCGTCCGGCAGATCGACGACCTCCGGCAGCGGCTCATCGTGCAGCGCGTGATGCGCGACTACCAGGAGGCGCCGACCCTCGCCGACGACGAGATCAAAGCGTACTACGACCAGAATCAGCGCCTCTTCTCGGGCGCGCAGATCCACGCCTCGCACATCCTCGTGAAGGACGAGGCGCTCGCCAAACAGCTGCGCGCCCAGCTCGACGCCGATCCGAGCAAGTTCGAGGATCTCGCGAAGACCAACTCGGTCGACACGGCGACCGCCGCGCGCGGCGGCGACCTCGGGTTCTTCGGGCAAGGGCGGATGGTCGCGGAGTTCGAGCGCACCGCGTTCGGCCTCGAGAAGCCCGGGGACATCGGCCCGGTCATCCAGACCCCATTCGGGTACCACATCATCAAGCTGCTCGAGCGGAAGGACGGCCCGAGCAAGCCGTTCGAGGACGTGAAAGAGCGGATCCGCGTCGCGATGACGAATCAGCGCCGTCAGGAGCTCGTGACCCAGCGTTTCGACAAGGTGAAGGCGGACGCCAAGATCGAGATCAACGCCGACGTCCTCGACAAGGCCGAGCTTCCACCGCCGCCGCCGAACGCGACCGACGCGCCCGAGATCACGGGGCATTAGTCGAACGAAGGGGATCTTCTCCCCCTGATCGCGAGCGTCAGTGCTTGGCCGCCGGATTGGCGGGCGCTGCCGAGGCGCCGTGGCGATGCATGCCAGTTTTCTTGCCGCTGCCGGCCTTGAGCGTGGTGCGCGACGCGTGGTGGTCGTCGTCCTTAGCGCCCCACCGATCGTTCGTGCCGTCTTCGTACGTCTGCGTCGCTTGCCACTCGAGCACACGCGCCGCCGGCGGGTTCCAAGCCATGAACTCGAAGCTCAGGAACTCCCCCTCGGGGATGCGCCCGCCCTTCCATTCGACCCGCGCCGCACCGACCGGGAACGGCTCGAAGCGCCCTTCCCATCCAGGCTTCGACTCGACCGCGATCACGTCCATGCCCGTCGGCAAGCGCAGCTCGACGCGCACGGTCGGCGACGCCTTCTCGGTGGGTACGAGGATCGTGTAGCGCTCCCACCCACCGGCCTCGCTCTCCGCCGGCAACACGACGACGTGCGCGTCCACGAGCCCCGGCAGCATCAGCAGGAAGACCATCGCGAGCACGACGCGCATGGCGCGGGACATGCCACGCGGGTCGTACTCGCACAAGGCGAGTGGAGCGCGTTGCCGAGCACGACTGCGGCGGGCATGATCCGGCGATGTCTTCCGAGGCACGCGCCAATGCGATCGCGGTCGTTGGTCGTCTCCGCGACGCGGGCTTCACGGCGCTGCTCGCCGGAGGATGTGTCCGCGACGAGCTCCTCGGCCGTACGCCGAAGGACTACGACGTCGCGACCGACGCCCCCGCCGAGCGGGTCCTGACGCTCTTCGCGGGCAGCATCCCGGTCGGCGTGCAGTTCGGCGTCGTGCTCGTGCCGTCCGGCGCGGACCGCGTCGAGGTCGCCACGTTCCGCCGCGACGGCGTCTACCTCGACTCGCGCCACCCGACGACGGTCACGTTCGGGAGCGCGGAGGAGGACGCCGCTCGTCGGGACTTCACCATCAACGGCATGTTCCTCGACCCGATCGCGGACCGCGTGATCGACTATGTGGGCGGGCGCGAGGACCTCGCCCACCGCGTGGTGCGCGCGATCGGCAACCCGGCGGCCCGCCTCGCCGAGGACAAGCTCCGCATGCTGCGTGCCGTCCGGCTGTCGGCGCGGCTCGGCTTTGCCATCGAGCCGACCACCTGGGACGTCGTCCGCCGGCACGCGGCGGAGATCGACAGCATCGCCTGGGAGCGGATCGGCGAGGAGATCCGGCTGATCCTCAGCGAAGGCGCCGCCAAGCGCGGGTTCGAGCTGCTGCTCGCGTCAGGCCTGCTCGCGACCGTCATGCCGGAGCTGCTCGCGATGCAAGGCGTCGCGCAGACTCCCCTCCATCACCCCGAGGGCGACGTGTGGACGCACACGCTGCTCGTCATCGACCAGCTGCGCGCGCCGAGCGAGACCTTGGCCCTGGGCGCGCTCCTCCACGACGTCGCGAAGCCCGTGTGCGCCGGCCGGAAGACGACCGCCGAAGGTGAGCGCATCACCTTCTATGGCCACCCCGAGCGCGGCGCCGACATGGCGGTCGCGATCTGCCAACGCTTGAAACGCAGCCGTGCGGTCTGGGAGCGCGTCGCGCACCTCGTCCGCAACCACCTGCGGCTCGTGAGCGCGCCGCTCATGCGCACGTCGACGCTCACGCGTTTCCTCCGCGAGGACGGGATCGAGGAGCTCCTCGAGCTCGCGCGCATCGACGCGACCGCGTCCAACGGCGACCTGCAGTACTACGACTTCTGCCGGGCGAGGCTCGCGAGCCTCTCCGAGCAACAACTGAATCCGCCGGCGCTCGTGACCGGGCGCGACCTCATCGCGATCGGCTTCTCGCCGGGTCCGCGCTTCAGCGAGATCCTGCAGGCGGTCGAGGAGCAACAGCTCGAAGGCACACTGGCCGACCGCGACGCCGCGCTCGCGTGGGTCCGCGCGCAGTACTCCTGAGCGGCGCGGACGTGGCGGCCCGACCGCAATGACCACGACCATCCACTGGTTCCGCCGCGACCTGCGGCTCGCCGACAACACGGCGCTCGCGCACGCGGCGGCCAGCGGCGAGCGGCTCGTGCCGGTCTTCGTGCTCGACGACGCGATCCTCGCCCGCCGCGACACCGGCGCGGCGCGCGTCCGGTTCCTGCTCGGATGCCTGCACGCGCTCGCCGACGCGCTCGCGGCGAAGGGTTCGCGCCTGATCGTGGTCCGCGGCGAGCCCGAGAAGACGCTGGTGCACGTGGCGCGCGCGGTCGGCGCCGGCGCCGTGCACTGGAACAAGGACTACGAGCCGTATGCGCGCGGCCGCGACGCGCGCGTCGCCGACGCGCTCACCGCCGCCGGCATCCGTCCGCACGCGTGGAAGGACCAGGTGCTGTTCGAGGAGAGCGAGATCCTGACGTCGCAGCAGCGACCCTTCCTGGTCTTCTCGCCCTACATGCGGGTCTGGCGCGCGCAGAAGCCCGCCGCCCCGTCCGGCACCCCCCGCCTACCCCCCTTTCCCACGGACCGCGACGTAGAGACGATCGCGCTGCCGGACGCCGATGCGCTCGGATTCACGAGCACCGCGACCTTGCCGAAGCCCGGCGAGTCGGCCGCGCGCGCCCGCCTCCGCGACTTCGTCGCGCACCGGCTCGGCGACTACGACACCAAGCGCAATTTTCCGGGAAACCCCGGCACGTCCGGCCTCTCGCCCTACCTCCGCTTCGGCGCGATCTCGGTCCGCACGGTGCTCGCCGCCACGACCGGCGGAGGCCCCGGCGCTCGCACCTTCACGAACGAGCTCGTCTGGCGTGACTTCTATCAGCAGCTGCTCTTCCACCACGCGAACGTCGAGCGCCAGGCCTTCAAGCCGGCGATGCGCACGCTCGCCTGGGAGAACGACCGCGGCCTCTTCGCCGCCTGGCAGCGCGGCGAGACCGGGTACCCGATCGTCGACGCCGCAATGCGACAGCTGCGGGCGACGGGGTGGATGCACAACCGCTGCCGGATGATCGTCGCGTCGTTCCTCACCAAGGACCTCCTGATCGACTGGCGCTGGGGCGAGCGGCACTTCATGCGCGAGCTGGTCGATGGGGACCTCGCCGCCAACAACGGCGGCTGGCAGTGGGCGGCGTCGACCGGAACCGACGCGCAGCCGTGGTTCCGCATCTTCAACCCGACCTCCCAGGGCGAGAAGTTCGACCCGCACGGCACCTACGTCCGCCAGTGGGTGCCCGAGCTGCAGGACGTCCCGACGCGCTGGATCCACCAGCCGTGGACCGTCCCGCGGGGGGAAGCCACCAGCGACGGGGCGACGCTCGGGAAGACCTATCCCGACCGCGTCGTGCTCCACGAGGAGCGCCGGCCCCGCGCACTCGCCATGTACGGCGCGACCCGAAGCTGAGTGCGGAACCACGCGATTTCCCGGCTATTCCGGGTGCGAATACGAAGTGCGCGGGGGCCTTGCACCAACCTTGACACTCCGTGAAGGCGCATGAGACCGTCGGAGCATCAACGCAGCAGCAGGGCCGAACCAGGCGAGGCCCTTTGGAGCCGTCCGATGCGCCATTCCCACGGAGTTCAGCACGCAGTCCTCGGTGTCGTGTCCCGCAATCCCGAGGGCATCCACGGATACGCCGTCCGCCGCCAGGGCGAGCGCCTGCTCGGGCATTTTTGGCGGCTGAACTTCGGCGAGGTCTACCGCATCCTCGACCGGCTCGCGGCCGACGGCCTCATCGAGCAGGTCGCCGACGGGACCGAGTCGGCGCGCAAGGTCTACCGGATCACCGCCCGCGGTCAGCACAGCCTCGACGACTACGTGCTGAGCCCGCAGACCGACGCCCCCCGGCCGCTCCGCCAGGAGCTCGCGGTGAAGCTGCTGTTCGCGAGCGCCGAGCACCTGCCCGAGCTCCTGAAGCTCGTCGAGCGACAGCGGGAAGCCTACATGCAGGAGCTCCATAAGCTCGGCACCGAGCGTCGCAAGATGCGCCGCGCCCCCTTCGATGGCTTCGTGACCCATCTCCTGATCGACGGCGCCGAGCTCGCCGCCCGCGCCGAGCTCGCCTGGCTCGACGAGGTCGCGAAACGCCTGTCGGATCGCTACGGGGTCGCGGGCACCGCGTGATCGAGTACCGCCACGTCACCAAGGTATTCGGCACCGGCCCGACCGCCGTCACCGCGGTCAACGACCTCTCGTTCACCATCGAGCGCGGCGACTTCTGGTCGCTCATGGGGCCGAGCG
>JANNPN010000268.1:0-16751 GCA_031400185.1 Polyangiaceae bacterium | reverse complement strand
GTAGATCCCGGGGGCGTCGTGCCGCCGCTTCGCGAGCGCGCTCCAGTACATCGCGAGCGCGCCCTCGACGTCGCCGCCGCCGAGGAGACGGTCCGTCGCCGCGGAGAACTGTCCCTCCCCGAAGCTCGGTTCATCTGCAGGCCCGGGCCCGGTGGCTCGCTCCGCATCCGTGCCGGTCCCCAGAGGCACGCCGTGACCGGACGCGAACTCGAGCTCGATCCGCCCTCGATGGACGCTCACCTGCGTCGCCCCGACGGGCGCGAACGCGATGCCGTCGCCGACGCTCCGCCTGGTCTCGTCCGAGACCAGGATCGCGACGCCGTGCACCTTGGTCAGCTGCTCGATCCGCGACGCGACGTTCACGGCGTCGCCGATCGCGGTGTACTCGCGGCGCTGCGGTGAGCCGATGTCGCCGACGATGACCGGGCCGCTGTGGAGCCCAATGCCGAGCCGGAGCGCCTGCGCACCGCGTGCGGTCCGCTCGCGGTTCAAGCCGCGCATGCTCTCCTGCATCGCGAGCGCGCAGCGGACGGCGCGCTCGGCGTGATCCGACTGTACGACCGGCGCCCCGAAGTAGGCCATGATCCCGTCGCCGATGAACTTGTCGAGGGTGCCGCCGAACGCGAAGATCTGCTCGACCATGCGCGCGTGGCAGTCGTTCAAGAGCGCCACCACGTCCTCGCAGGACAGCGACTCGCTGATCGTCGTGAAGTCGCGGATGTCGCTGAAGAGGATCGTCACCTCGCGGGTCTCGCCGTCGCCGACGGTGCCCGTCCCCTCGAGCCGCGCCGCCACCTGCGGTGAGAAGTAGCGCCCGAGACGCTCGCGCCGGCGTTGCTCCTCGGTGATGCCGGCGACGAGCGCCACGACCCGGCGGCCGACGTAGGCGCAGGTCGCCGCGCCGAGGCCGAGCATCAGGATCGTCGCCGCGCGCCCACCCGCCGTGACGCCGGCGACCGTCTGCAAGATCATCTCGAAGACGGCCCCGACGACCGCCGCGGCGGCGATCGCGCGCGCGTCGAGCCCGAGTGCGGCGATGACGACCAGGTTGAGGAAGAGCCCCGCGCTGAACCCGGCGATGCCCCGGTCGGCGATGCCGCCGGTCAGCATGCCGTACTGCACCAAAAAGACCATCGGCACGTCGACGAGCGCGACCTCCAACCCGGCGATCCGAAGCGGCGCGCCGTGACGGCGGCTCAGCACCAGGAGCGCGAGCGCGATCAGCCAATAGGCCGAGAACACCCGGATGCTCCGCGCCCACGTCGGGTCGGCCATCCAGCCGGCCACGACGGTCAGCACGAAGAAGCCCGAGACCCCGAGAAACCGGAGCCAGGCGAGGCGCTGCGAATTCCGGAGGCGCTCGGCGGCGAGCGCGTGGAGGTAGGCGTCGTCCTCGGTCGTCGGGGTCACGGCCAACGTTCAGCGCGTGCGTGGCCGAAAAGCAACCGGTGCCGTCCGCTAGTCGGCCGGCGCGATGATCTTGAAGACGTTGTGGCTGCGGTGTCCGACGACGTAGATGTTGTCGTCGGCGTCCACGGCGACGTCGTACGGTTGGAAGAGTGTCTTGCCGGGGCCCGCACCCGCGGAATCGAGAATCCGCGTCTTGCCGCCGCCGGGAGCGATCCGGAACACGTTCGCGCTGATCTGGCCGGAAACGAACACGGCGCCGCCGCTATCGATCGCGATCCGCACCGGATTCTCCAACGTGTGGAGTCCGTCACCGGTGGCGTCCAGGATCTTGCTGATCACGCCGGCCGCCGTCCGCTTGAGCACGTTGTTGGTGCCGTCGGCGGAGACGTAGACGTTCTTATTGGCATCGACGGCGACTCCGTGGACGAGCGAGAGTCCGCTCCCTGGCCCGGCGCCGGCTGCGTCGATGAGTTGCTCGATCGTTGCTCCGTCCGGAGAGATCCGAAACACGTTGTTGCTGCGGTAGCCGTTCACGTAGACGTTGCGGTCGCCATCGATCGCGATGTCCATCGGAAAATCGAGCTGGTTCACCCCATCACCGTCCGACGTCGCGACGACGGACTTCACCCCGTTCGGATCGATCTTGAACACCCGTCCCACGTTCGACCCGGTGACGTAGACGTTCCCGAGTGCATCGACCGCGATGTTTTTGGACCCATTGAGGATACTTCCCTGCGGCCCCGATACCCCCGTCGCATCGATGATCTGCGTGATCGTCCCGTCGGGAGTGATCTTGAACGCGTTGCGGCTAATCGCGGCCACGACGTACACGTTCCCGGCCGGGTCGACCGCGATGTCTTGGGGTTGATTCAGGGCATGCACCCCGTCACCCGCCGCATCGATGATCTGAGTGATCGTCCCTTGCGGCGTGATCCTGAACGCGTTGTGGCTGACCTCGCCGGCGACATAGACGTTTCCGGCACCGTCGAGCGCCATTCCGATCGGCCGTTGGAGCTGGTGCACGCCATCGCCGCTCTCGTCGGCGATCTCGAGGATCGTCCCCGGCGGCAACGGCGGCGGGACTGCCGCGTCGAGGATCTGCACGACGGGCGTGTACGCGCTCACTGCGCTGCCGACGCGGATCGCGAGCTCCAGCGTGGCGGCACACCCGACACGCTGGTCGTACACGACCTCCAGGGTGTCCGAGACCTCCGCGTCGCCGGCCGGGAGCACGAGCGGGATCTCGAAATGGTCGTCGAAGACGCCGTCGTCGCGCCGCACCGTGACGACCAGCTGCGGGACGGCCGCATCGGCCCGCGATTTGTGCCCGAAACCGACGCGATAGCTGAACGGGATCTTCACGGTGGGCCCGAGCTTGAGCGGCGGGAGCGGCTGGCTCACGAAAACGCCCCTTCCCGCGCCGCTCGGCGTGGGGAGCTTTCCGACGACCAGCTGTCCCGGAACCTTCGGACGGCCGGCGCTCTTCACGAACTTGACGATGCTGCCCAACGCAACCGCCGTGGCGCGGCTCGTCGCCGCGGCCGTCGTCCCCGGCGCCTCCGGGCACCTCGCGGCAATCGTTGCAGCGAGCCCCCCGAGCGCGGTCGCGTCGAACTGCTCGGCACGTGCGATCCGTCCGCGCACCAGCCCCGCCGACGCGCATTGCACCTGCTCGGCGAGACAATCGGCATAGGCACCGACGGTCCCGTCGGCCGACGCGCACCGCGTGCCCTGCGCGTGGAGGTTGAGACCGGTCGCGTCGCGCAGCACGCCGATGTCGACCGTGCCGCATCTCTTCGCGATGGCACCCTGGAACTTCCCGAGCGCGGCGTCGACCTTGGCTGCCCCCTTGTCACAGCCCTTCGTCGCCTTGGCGATGCATTCGAGCGCGTCCGGCTTGGACTGGACGCACGTGAACACCTTCTGCGCACATCCACCCAGCGTCTTCTCGAGGGCGGAGAGCAGCCTCTGAGACGCCTTGGTCACGGTTTTTCCACACCCTTCGCAGCCGCTCCGCCCGTACTGACGGATCGGCTCGGCCGGTGCGCGCATCAGCCGTGCTCGAGGGCCCCCGGCCACGCGGCGATGCCCTCGACGACGTTGAACACGTCGGCACGTCCCTGCCACACGAGATACGCCGACGCGTCGAGCGAGCGGATGCCATGCTCGCAGTGCACGATGAGCGGCCCCGGCAGATCCAGCACCTCGTCGACGCGCTCGACGAGCTCGTGCAGCGGCACGAGGCGCGCGCCCGGGATCCGGTGCGAGTGGAACTCGCCCTCGGTACGGACGTCCACGATCGTGCACGGCCGGCCCTCGGCGAGCCACGTCGCGAGCTCGGCGCAGCGCACGTGCTGCACGTCGGCGGCGCAGGCCGCAAGCTCGGAGGCGGTCGGGCGCGCGTCCGGATCGCGGGTCACGCCGATCGACTCCTCATCACGTGGACCCAGTTCGCGTCACGCATCGCGGGTTCTAAACATCCCGAACGAGCTCGTGTACCCGTGCAGGAACGTCGACCCGTGCACCGGCCCGATCTCGCCGTTGCAGAAGAACCCGCCGAGCGGCACCGCGCCGAGGTGACGGCGAAAGGCCGCCGTGTCGTGATCGGGCGAGCCGTAGAGGTGCTCGCCGCGTCCGAGACACGAGAAGATCAGCGAGCCGGCCGGGTGGCGACGCGGCCCTTCGTGGTAGCGCGCCAGCACGGCATCGAGGTCCTGCGCCGAAGTCGCGGCGTCGCGGAGGTGGAACTGCACGACCATACCGGTGCGGAGCGCCGCGGCGACCGCGATCGCGCCCGACTTGCCATCGATGCCGAGGAGGTTCCGAATGAGGAAGTCGCCCTGGCGATACGCCTCCTGCTCCTTCATCACGATCCCGAGGAAGAGCGAGTTCGCGAAGAGCTGGCGATCACGCGCGTCGGCGGTCGCGAGCAGCTCCTGCAGCACCGCGAGCGCGGGTTGGCCGTCGAGCGCGTGGAGCACGTTCTGATCGGCGCGCGTCACGAACATCGGCTCGCCGATCGGCCGACATCCCTGCGCAACCACCGTGTCGACCTCGACGTTGCCGGCGAGCGCCACGCCGACGGCGCCCGAGCGATGGACCGTGTCGCCGAGGTAGAGCGCGTTCGCGCCCGGCTCCCGCCCGCCGCTCGCGAGCCCGCCGATCTTCGGGCTCACCGGAAACGCGCCGTCGAGACCAGCGACCAGCGTCTCGGCGTCGAACGTGAAGGGGTCGGGCAAGAGCAGGAACGACGGCCGGCGCGCGGGCGCGACACCGACGACCGCCTCCCACGCCGCGCCGCCGGCGGTGCGCTCCGGGAGCACGTCGCCTTCGAGGTGGAACGGCGTGACCTCGACCTCCGGCAAGACGGCGACCGTGAGCGAGACGCCCGCCTGGCGCTCGATCTCGCGTCCGCCCCCGATCACGCCGCCGGCGGAGCACCCGAGCAGACAGCGCGGCCCGAGCGTCGCGCGCACGAGGGCAGGCAGCCGCTCGTACTCGCGCTGGTGCTGCTCCGACACGAACACCACCGCGAGATCAGGACGCGCGCCGTCGATCTCACGCGCGACGGACGCGGACACCTCGCGCACCGCGGCCTCGAGCGGCACCGCCGTGGAGACCGCGGACGACCAGCGCATGGGAAATCCCTAGGGCAGATGTGCGCGGGTCGCAAGCGTCAGGCGCAAGCATCGCGCGCAGCTTGAGAGTCGTCGGCCGTCGGCGTATGCGCGAGCGATGCGCTCAGACGTCACCTTCGAGAGCGAAGGCTCGACCTGCCGCGGGTGGTTGTATCTTCCCGACCACGGACGCCCGTCGGCGCGGGTGCCGGCCGTCGTGATGGCGCACGGCTTCTCGGCCGTGAAGGAGATGCGGCTCGATCGCTTCGCCGAGGCGTTCGCCGCCGCGGGGCTCGCGAGCGTGGTGTTCGACTACCGCGGGCTCGGCGCCAGCGACGGCGAGCCGCGCCAGGACCTCGACCCGCACGCGCAGCTCCGCGACTACCGGAACGCGATCAGCTTCGCACGCCGCCATCCGGCGGTCGATCCGGCCCGCATCGGCGTCTTCGGCTCGAGCTACAGCGGCGGCCACGCGCTCATGCTCGGCGCGTGGGACCGCCGCGTGAAAGCCGTCGTGGCGCAGGTGCCGTTGATCGACGCGTGGGAGTGGATGACGCGCGGCCTCGGCGCCGAGGCGCGCGACGCGCTGGTCGCGGCGCAGATCGAGGAGCGCGAGCGCATCTTTGCGGGCGGCGCGCCCGCGATGGTGCCGGTCGTCGCCGAGGAAGGCGCGGCGCTCGCGACGCCGGACGCGACGGAATGGTTTCAGCAGATGGCCGCGCTCGCGCCCACGTGGCGGAACGAGGTGAGCGCGCGCTCGTGGGAGCGCATCCTCGAGTACTCGCCGCTGCGCTGGATCGACCGCATCGCGCCGACGCCGCTGCTCATCGTCGCCGCCGCGCAGGACGTCCTCTGCCCGCTCGAGCTCGCCCGCGAGGCGTTCGCGCGCGCCGGCGAGCCGAAGCGGCTCGTCGTGCTGCCGGTCGGCCACTTCGACCCCTACGAGCTGCCGTCCTTCACCGACGCCGCCGGCGCCGCCGTCGAGCACTTCACGACGCACCTCCTCGAACGCTGACGATGGCCGGGACCAGCAAGACGCGCTCGCGCCTTCCGACCTACGGTGCCGCCGGCCGCCTCGCGCGCATCGTGCTCGGCCTGCTGTCGCGCCCGCACGGCTGGCCGCTCGGCTCGATCACGGAAGAGCTCGGCATCTCCGAGCGCACGCTGCTGCGCTACTTGGCGGTTTGCCGGAGCGAGCTCGTCGACGCGCAGGGCCGCCCGATGATCGAGGTCGTCGGCCAGGGCACGGCACGCGCGCTGAAGCTCGTCGAGCACGGCTCCGCCCCCGACGCCGGCATCTTCGAGGCGGTCTTCTTCTATTTCACGCAGACCGTGCTCACGTTCCTCGAAGGCACCGTGCTGAAGGACGGCGTCGCGGGACTCTGGGAGCGCTTGCACCGCGGCCTGCCCGCAAGCCAGCGCACGCGCCTCGTGAACCTCAACAAGAAGTTCTACGCGGTCCCGTTCGCGGCCAAGGACTATCGCGGCCACGACGAGCAGCTCGACCTCGCGGTCCGCTGCCTGATCGACCAGCACCGGATGCGCGTGGACTACCAAGGGCTCCTCGGCGAGGGGAAGATCCACGACTTCGACCCGTACACGCTCGTCCACTATCGCGGCGGGCTCTACCTGATCGGGTACAGCCACCGCTTCCGGAAGACGATCTGGCTCGCGATCGAGCGCATTCGCAGCGTGACCAAGCTGCCACACCGCTTCGACTACCCGGCCGGCTACAGCCCGGAAAAATGGACCGAGGGGATGTTCGGCATCATCGAGGGGCCGGAGACGACCGTCGAGCTCCTGCTGCACGGCAAGGAGACGACCGCGTTCCTGGCGTCGCGCCGCCTCCACCCAACCCAGCGCTTCACGACGCTCTCCGAGGACACGACCCTGCTCACGATGACCGTCCGCGGAACGGCGGAGCTCGAGACCTGGATCGTGAGCCAGGCGCCCTGGGTCGAGGCTCTGCGGCCGGCGGCGCTCCGCGACACCGTCGCCGGGCGGTTGCGAGCAGGCGCCGAGCGTTACGCGTCTGCGCCCCGGCGCGTCGCCGGGCGGAACGCGCCGAAACGTGCTCGCGGTAAATCGCTCGATCCGGGCTAGCGGCCCGCGGCGGACAGTGCTAGAGCACCTACGCGCGAACGGTGTCGTGCGGGAGCCCTCGGGGGCTCCCGACTGGAACCCGCCGCCCCGGCAGCACACGTAGGGCGGAAGTTTCCACCCGCACCGGTGAGATCGACCCCGGAGAGAAGCCTGGCCGAAGGCGTGGAGTACGCCAGAGGCCGCGCCCTCACCACGAACGAGGAGGACAGACGCGATGCTCGGGAAGATTCAGGAGCTGCTCGGACCCCACGCCGATTCCTTGTTGAAGCACACCTGCAAGACCATCCCCAAGGATCTGCTCCACGTGCCGGGCCCGGACTTCCTCGACCGCGTCTGGATCGACTCCGACCGGAAGCCCCCCGTGCTGCGCAACCTGCAGGCACTCTTCGGCCACGGCCGGCTCGCCGATACGGGCTACGTCTCGATCCTCCCAGTCGATCAGGGCATCGAGCACGCGGGCGGCGCGAGCTTCGCGCCGAACCCCATCTATTTCGACCCCGTCAACATCACCGAGCTCGCGGTTCAGGGCGGCTGCAACGGCGTCGCGAGCACGCTCGGGGTGCTCGGCGCGGTCGCGAAGCGGTACGCGCACAAGATCCCCCTCATCCTCAAGTTCAATCACAGCGAGCTGATCACCTACCCGAACAAGGCCGACCAGATCGTGTTCGCGAGCATGAAGCAGGCGTTCGACATGGGCTGCGTCGGCGTCGGCGCAACGATCTACTTCGGCTCGGACGGCGGCAGCCGCCAGCTGCAGGAGGTCGCGCGCGCGTTCGAGCAGGCGCACGACCTCGGCATGTTCACCGTGCTGTGGTGCTACCTCCGCAACAACGCCTTCAAGACCGACAAGGTCGACTTCCACGAGGCGGCCGATCTCACGGGCCAGGCGAATCACATCGGCACCACGATCCAGGCCGACATCATCAAGCAGAAGCTCCCGACCAACAACGGCGGCTAAACCGCGCTCAAGTTCGGCAAGACCCACGACAAGGTCTACTCGGAGCTCACGAGCGATCACCCGATCGACCTCTGCCGCTACCAGGTCGCGAACTGCTACATGGGGCGGAGCGGCCTCATCAACTCGGGCGGCGCTGCGGGCAAGAACGACCTCGCCGACGCCGCCTTCACCGCCGTCGTCAACAAGCGCGCCGGCGGCACCGGGCTCATCTCGGGCCGCAAGGCCTTCCAGAAACCCATGAAGCAGGGCGTGGAGATCCTGAACACGATTCAGGACGTCTACCTCTGCAAGGAGATCGGCCTCGCCTAGCACCCGACGACCTCGCGGACGCCGTCCGGTTGCTCCGGACGGCGCACCGCCGCCCGCCGACGCCACGACGCCGCGCCCCGCACGGAAGCGTGCGCCGCGTACTGCGCGCACCACGCGGAGCGCTGGCGCCGACACGCCTGAGGCCGCGCCCACCGTCCGGGACGAGGCGCCCGCCGTCCGTGCCAAGGCGCCTGTCGTTCGGGACAAGGCGCCTGTCGTTCGGGACAAAGCGCCCGCCGTGCGGGACAAGGCGCCCGTCGTGCGGCACAAGGCGCCCGCCGTGCGGGACAAGGCGCCCGCTGTCCGCAATGAGGCGCCCGCCGTCCGTGACGAGGCGCCCGCCGTCCGTAGCGCGGCGCCCGCCGTCCATAGCGAGGCGCCCGCCATTCGTAGCGAGGCGCCCGCCGTCCGTAGCGCGGCACCCGCCGTCCATAACGAGGCGCCCGCCATTCGTAGCGAGGCACCCGCCGTCCGTGACGACGCGCCAGCCGTCCGGAGCGAGCCCACCGTTCGTAACGATGCGCCCGTCAGACGCGACGACGCAGCCGCGCTGCGCACAGCGCCCGCACCGGTCGTGCCGGTCGTGCGCGAAGACAGTCCGGTCGCCGCGCCCGCAGCATTGGTCGGGGAGAGCGCAGTCGCCCCGCGCACCGACGGCCAATCCCCGCGCCCGCCGGGCTCCCGTCGCCGACGACGCCGCGGCCGGCGCCACGAGGGTCCGCGGCCGGAGGGTCCGCGGCGGGATGCGCCACCGCGCCCGCCCGCCCATGGCGCCCCGGCCGGACCGGTCGCCGCGGAAGGCGCGGCGAGCGCGGCGCCGAACGGGGCGCGGCCGGTGCACGATGCCGCGACGGGCAACGGTCAGCAATCACCCGGCAGCGGCCGGCGACGGCGACGGCGTCGCAAGCGTCGCGGACACGGCGGCAGCGGGGATCGCCCGCAATTCCAGATCAACGGCGCGATCGAGACGGCCGCGCGCCGCCTCGGCCTGAATCGTCTCTACCCCGAGCAGCAACGCATCGTCGCCGAGGCGACGGCGGGCCGCGACGTGCTGGTGGTGCTCCCGACCGGCTACGGCAAGTCGGCCTGCTACCAGATCCCGTCGATGACGCTGCCGAAGCCGGTCGTGCTGTGCTCGCCGCTGCTGGCACTCCTCGAGGACCAGCACACGAAGCTCCAGAAGCTCGACGTGCCGGTGATCCGGCTCGACGGCACCATCCGAGGCAAAGCCCGGCGGACCGCCTTCGAGCGTCTCGCGGCGGGCGGGCCGATCCTGCTCATGACGACGCCCGAGACGCTCGGCTCGCCCGAGCTGCTCCAGACGCTGTCGAAGACGGGCATCGGCCTCGCCGCCGTCGACGAGGCGCACTGCATCTCCGAGTGGGGTCACGACTTCCGGCCGGCGTATCTCCGCATCGGCGAGCACCTCCGCGCGCTCGGCCGGCCGCCGATCATGGCGCTCACCGCGACCGCCACCGAAAAGGTGCGCGAGGACATCAGCCGCTTCCTCGGGCTCGCTCAGCCGGTCGTCGTGTCGAGCTCGCCGCACCGCTCGAACCTCGCCTTCCAGGTCCTCGAGTGTCAGGGCGACATGCGCTCGCGGGCGCTCATCCGCTTCGTCCGCCGCCTCCACCGCCCGGGCATCGTGTATTGCACGACGACGCGCGAGGTCGACAGCGTCTACCTCGTGATGCGCCAGCTCGACATCCCGGCGCACCGCTACCACGGCAAGATGACCGCCGCGGAGCGCGTCCACGAGCAAGAGATGTACATGAAGTCCGGGCGCCGGACGGTCATGGTCGCAACCAGCGCCTTCGGCCTCGGCATCGACAAGCCCGACATCCGCTACATCATCCACTACCAGGCGCCGGCGTCGCTCGAGCAGTACGTGCAGGAGGCGGGACGCGCCGGCCGCGACGGGCGCCGTTCGGATTGCATCCTGCTCTACGATCCCGCCGACCGCGACATCCACGAGCTCCTGCTCGGCAAGAGCCGCGTACGTCCCGACCAGCTCTACAAGATCGGCGAGGCGCTCGCCGCGTGGGGCGGCGAGAACCGCACCCCGACGCTCGAGGCGCTCTCGATGTCGGCCGGGCTCGGCCCCCGTATCGCGCAAGCGCTCCTCGCCATTCTCGAAGAGGCCGAGCTCGTCCGGATGAACGACGGCACCATCGAGGTGCTCCGCCCCGAGACGATCGAGGAAGAGTCGCGCCACCTCTCCGGGCAGTTCGCGACGTTGCGAACGCAGGACGGTCGTCGTCTCGACTCCGTCGCGGAGTACGTGCACACGCCCGGCTGCCGAGCGGTCATGCTGCGGCGTTATTTCGGCGAATCGAACGAGCGCCCGTGCGGCCTCTGCGACGCGTGCCGCGGAGTCGCGAAGCGCCCCGCCAGCTTCTACGAGCCGGTGGTCCGCCCACCGCGGAAACGCCGCCGCGATCGCGAGCGGCAGGCGCGGCGCGAGCGCGGCCGTACCCGCCGCAGTCGCAAGAGCGCCGCCCCGGTCGCGGCACCGAAGCCCCCCGCACCCGCGCCGCAGGTCACCGGACCGGAGCCGGCGCCGATGCTGCCGCCGCCCCTCCCCCCCATCGATCTCTAGAACGTCGATCCGCGCACGAACGAGACGGCTCGTGCGGTCTCCGGGAGGACCAATCGCGACGACACGCGCCCGCGATCGGCTCGAACCGTACGCGGGGCGGCCGAGGAGGCCGCCCCGCGCCTGATCCGGGACTCCCTCAGCTCAGGGCAGGACCGTGTCGGAGGACACGGACACCGACGTCATGGTCGCCAGCGCTACATTGCTGATCTTCGCGTAGTGCGTGACCTGGCTGATCGGCTGAATGTTGGCGCCCGACCAGTCGTCCTTCGAGTAGAGAGCCGTACCCACCGTCAGGGTCGACTCGTCTTTGCAATTGGCGCCGTTGGCCCCCGTGGCCCAGAACGTCACCCGTGCCGGATTGGCGCCCGTGACGTCCGAGCTCGTCGCTGGTTCCAATATCGAGAATGAGAATCGTTTTCAATAGCTACTCACGCTTGCAAATGAGAATGATAATCGATATCACGACATGGCGCGCTTCCGCGCCGACACACCACAGCTCGCGAGACTGCCGCCGAGTGGCAAGCGACCATCGAAGGAGAACGCTATGCACTCGACCACTCGTCGGTTTCGTACCTCGGCATTTGCCGTCTTCGCCCTGGCGCTCGCGATGCCAGCAACGGGCCTCGCCGCCGACGAAGGCGACTGGGGCTTCCGCCAGAGCTTTCGCGGCTACGTCTACGGCGGCACCGGCACACCGCCGCTCACCGCCACCGCCGGCGCCACCTGCGATCCCAACCCGGACACCGTCCGTGGCGGCTGCGACCCGAAGCTCGCCGCGACGACGGACGTCTTCGGCTGGACCGCGACCGATGCGACCTACACCCTCCCAAGCGGCGCCGGCACCATCGACCTTCAGGGCAACGTCACGTTCAGCCGCCCCGACCATTTCTTCACCATATCGATCATCGATCCGATCGTGACCGTCGACACCGACGGCAATGCGATCGTCAACGTGCACATGACGGTGGTCAGCGACTTTCCCGGGGTACCCGATCACGATGCGCGCGTCGACTTCGGCGAGTTCGAGCTGACGGGCCCCGTCGAGGTGACGGCGACGACCGTCACCTGGCATCTCGGCAACGGCGCCGTGACCAACGCGGCCGCGACCGCTCTCGGCGGGGGCTTCCTGCCGGCGGGCGCCGCCCTCGATCCGATGCGCATCGTCCTGCTACTCGACGTGCCGTCCTCCGGCACGCCGATCTCGTCGACCAGCCTCCAGCTGAAGGACGATCCCGCGAAGCCCGCGAAGCGCGGCGTCGCATTGGGCGTCAGCAAGGAGCCGCTGGTGGTGCCGGCAGACATCAATCCGACGGTCGATGGTGCCACCGTGCGGGTGGTGAGCAGCACGTTCGACCATAGCTACCCGCTGGCGGCGTCGAACTGGAAGGCGGTCCTCAAGAAGGGCACCGTCGTCGGCTACAAGTACGCCGATTCGAAGCTGGTCCTCGGCCCCATCTCGGTGGTGCAGGTCGGCGTCGGTAAGCTGAAGATCACCGGCAAGGGCGCGGGTCTGGGTCATGCGCTTGCCGCCGAGCCGCAGAACGTCTCGGTCGTCTTGTCGTCCGGCGATGTGTCGCTCTGCGCCGGCGTCGGCGCGGGGAGCAAGACGGCCTACAAGCTCGGCAAGTCCTTCAAGGGCTCGAAGAACGCGGCCCCGGCGTCTTGCCCGGCACTGCCGTCGAACTGACGCGATCTTGATGACGGGGCGCCCGGCAGCGTGCTGGGCGCCCCGGTTCAGTGCATCGACCCGCCGCCAACCGGACCGATCTCAGAGCCGGACGAACGCGTACCGTCCCCGCAGCTCCCGCGGCACGAGGCCGACGCCGCCCGCGTCGCCGATGAGCTCGATCGCGACGATCACGTCGGGATCCTTGAACGTGACGCGCGGCTCGGCTCCACGGGTGCTGAGCGCGTCGACGAGCGCGGTACCGATGAGGCGCTCGAGCTGATCCGATTGCAGCACGCCGCGGTGGCCGCGGCGCTCGACGCGGACGTGGAAGCTCGCGGTCGCGAGCGTGTCGAGGAAGCCCGCGGTCTCCGCGACTAGCTGGGCCGCGACGTCGGCCCCGAGCACGAACGTGCGCTCGACCGGCACGACGCGCGCCAGCACCTCGGCGGCGAACACCGGGTCGGCGGCGCGCGCAGCGATACCGGCGAGGCAGCCCTCGACGTCGTTGGTCCGCCCGACCAGCACCTCGGAATATCCGGCACGCACGAGGCGGACGATCGGCCGCAGGGCGTGGATCAGGTCGTGTCGGCGACCGCCGTGGGCGGTCACCACGAGGTTCCAGTCGAGCCGCGCGAACACACCGCCTCATAGCCGACCCGCGCGCCGATTGCTCGGGGGGCGCCGCCTTGACGGGCCGGTGGCGAGCCGTCATGCAGCGCACGTGGCCGCTCCCGAGGTCGATGCGCCGGCGCCGCCCGCTCCGCGCGGGCGCCTCGTCGCACGCCTCGCGCCGCTCCGGCCGTGGCTCGCGCCCGTGTTCGCCGCCGCGAGCGCATCGTCGCCTTCGCGAACGTGCTCCTCGGCGGCGGGCACGAGGAGCTACGCGCTGCTCGCGCGCCGCATCCTCGCGGCGGCTCAGCTCGAACCGGCGCCGGTTGCCGGCACGCCCTGAAACGGCGTGCCGTACGCGTCGGTGAAGAGACACGCATCCACGGAGCGCCGGACCGGCCTTCCGTAGCGTCCGATCGGCCACCCGATCGGGAGGAGCGCGCACGTCGGTGCGTTCTCCGGGAGCCCGAGCCACGCGTCGATCTCGCGGCCGGAGGCCAGGTGCACCGTCGTGAGCGACGCGCCGAGCCCGACCGCCCGACACGCGAGCAGCACGTTCTGGATCGCCGGAAAGAGCGCCTGCAGCTGCGGCGTGCCCCGCCGCGTCCACCCTGCGACGAAGAGCAGCACCGGCACCTCGTGCAGATGATCCGCAAGGTGGATCGCCGCACGCATGTTGCGGCGCTTGCTCTCGGGGTAGCTCGGATCCTGCGCGGCCTCGACCGCCGGCTGGATGTAGCCATGGAACGCGCTCCGGTAGCGCTCGGCCACGAACGCACGCCGCGCGGGGTCGGTCACCGCGATGAAGAACCACGGCTGACGGTTGCCGCCGCTCGGGGCGAACGTCCCGGCCTCGCAGATCTTGCGGATGAGCTCGGGCGGGACCGGGTCGGGATGGAGCCGGCGGATGGCGCGCGTCGTCCGGATCCCCTCGAGCAGTGCGACGTCCTCGCCGAGCTCGGCGGTCGTCGTGCTCACGCGGCGCTCACCGTCCGGCGCGGGGTCGCCTTACAACGGAGGCGCACGAGCGTGCCCTCGCCCGGTGCCGAGCGCAGCTCGAGGTGCCCGTCGAGTGCCAGCGCGCGCTCTTCCATGCCGATCAACCCGAGCGCCTCGCTCCCGCGCCGCGCGTCGAGCGCGAAGCCGCGCCCGTCGTCTGCGACCTCGAGCTCGAGCTCGGGGCCGCTCACGGTGAGCGTGAGGCGGATCGCGCGCGCCTGCGCGTGACGGGCCGCGTTCGCCAGCGCCTCCTGCGCGATCCGGTAGACGCCGATCTCGGTCTCCTCGTCGAGCCGCGGGATCGCGGTGCGGACGTGCGTCGTGACCGGCGTCCCGGCGGCCGTGAAGTTGTCGGCCAGCGAGTGCAGGCTCTCCTCGAGCCCGAGGTCCCGGAGCAGCATCGGCCGGAGCTCGCGGGCGAGCTGCCGCAGGTGCTCGCCGACCTCGCCGACGTAGCGGCCGATGCGCCCGAGGTCGGGCGCCAGCGCCGGCGCGTCCTCCGCGACCTTCCGCCGCAGCGACTCGACGAGGATGCCGATGCCGACGAGCTCCTGGCACACGTCGTCGTGCAGGTCGAACCCGAGCCGCTTCCGCTCGTCCTCGCGGATGTTGGCCTGCTGGCGCGCGAGCCGCCGCAAGCGTTCCTCGCTGCGCCGGAGCTCGTCGAGCGACCCGCGCAGCGCGTCCTCGGCGGCGTGGCGCTCGGTCACGTCGCGGGCGATCCCGCGGGCGCCGATCACGCGCCCGTCGGCGTCGTGGATCGGCGAGGACACACACTCGAGCCAGCGCTTTCCGCGCGGCCCCTTCACCCAGTAGATCTGGGGCGGCACGTGCTCGCCCGCCGCGAGACGCGCACGGAGCGGCGCTGGGTCGGGGTTGTCGGCGTCGCGCGGGACGAGGTCGGTCGCGTCGCGTCCGATCAGCTCGCGCACCGGGATGCCGTACGAGCGGGCGAAGGCCTCGTTCACGTACGTGATCCGCCCGGCGAGGTCGTGCGTGTAGATCAAGTCGGGCGCGTTCTCGGCGAGGTCGCGATAGGCCTGATACGCGGCGGCGAGCCGGCGGCCGGCCTCGCGCTCGGCGTGGGCCTGGCGGAACGTCCGAGCGAACGTCCGCACCAACACTTCGGCGACGACGATCGAGAGGACCGCCCCGAGGAACGTCTCGAGCACGAGCTCGGTCGGGTCGAGGACGCGCCGAAGCGACGGCGCCGCGACCAGCACGGGCCCGACGATCATGGCGCTCATCCCGAGGAGCCCGACCGCCGGCCGCCAGCCCCACGCGAACGCCCACGACGATCCGACGCAGATGACGAGCACCGCGAAGATGAACACCTCGACGGAGCCGCCGAGCGAGTTGAAGAACGCCGCCGCGAACGCGACCAACAGCGTGCACGTCGCGAACGCGATCCGCGGGACGCGCGGCGCCGTCGGGGCGGCGCGGCACCAGACGATCGCCACCACGAGCACGGTGGTCTGGCACGCGATCGACACGAGTGCCAGCCACATCGGGAGCGCGCCGCGGAGGATGAGGCCGGCCCGGAGCGACATCCCGAGGCCGAGCCATCCGAGCGCGAACCACGGCAACGTGCGCGTGATACGCGCCCGGCGGGCCTCGCGAAGCGCCGTCCCGTCCGCGGTTTCGGGCCCCGCGCCGTCGCGGCCGGCGTCCGTCGTTCCCTCGGGCTCGCTCGACGTGGGGGTCATCGCGATGCGCGCGCGGGACGCGCCCGCCTACAGCTGCGAAAGGACGGAATCGGCGCTCGACGCGCTGAGGCCCGGACCTGGCTCGACGAGCAGCTTCTCGACCCGCCCGTCGCGGAGGATCATCGCGTAGCGCTGCGAGCGCTGCCCCATGCCGAAGCCCGACGCGTCGAGGGCGAGCCCGACGGCGCGGGTGAAGTCGCCGTTGCCGTCGGCGAGCATGCGCACCTTGCCGCCGGCGCTGCTGCTCTTGCCCCATGCGTCCATCACGAACGCGTCGTTCACCGAGAGGCAGACGATCTCGTCCACACCCTTGGCCCGGAGCGCCTTGTCCTGGTCGACGAAGCCGGGGAGGTGCTTCATCGAGCACGTGGGAGTGAACGCGCCGGGGACGGCGAACACCACCACGCGCTTGCCGCGCGAGAGCTCGGCCAGCGACACCTGGGACGGCTTGCCGTCGGTCATCTCGGTGAGCTTCACGTCGGGGATCGCGTCGCCTTCTTTGATTGCCATGGGACTCCTCGTCGAGTTGGTTGGGACGTGGGGCGCCGCACCGAAGCGCGCGACGCGGAATTGCTCCATGCCACCGCACCTGTACGGCTGCAACCGCGGCGACCGGCGGGTCGTGCCGCAGTTTGATTCTCGCGCGGCGGAGCACTCGGAAAGCGGTGGCAGCAGGCGGGCGGGTCGGGGATGGCTTCTACGGTCGCCGGGTTCCTGGCGCCCAGCGCGTAAAGCCCGCCGCAGCCGCTCTGTCTTTCGCACACGCGAGGTG
>JANNPN010000167.1:0-5411 GCA_031400185.1 Polyangiaceae bacterium | reverse complement strand
GCAAGCCAGCGAGGCACCGGCGGGCAGTACGCGCCGGGTGGCAACGACCCGGCGACTGTAGAAGCCATCCCCGACCCGCCCGCCTGCTGCCACCGCCTCCGAACCCATGGGTGATGGGCGTTGACCCTTCGAGAGCACCCGCTGTAGAAGCGCACCCGCGCTCGCCCGGACGGCGCGCCGTCACGCACGCGCAGACCGACATGCACGATCCAACGGTCCCGCCCTCGCTCCATGCCGTCCGGCGCGGCGGAGACCTCCTCGGCTACGTCGCGATCGACTCGACGGTCGCAGGCCGCGCACGCGGCGGGTTGCGGGTCGTCACCGGTCTCTCCGCGGACGAGATCCGCACGGCGGCTCGAGCAATGACGCTCAAGTACGGCTTCCTCGGCCTGCCACAGGGCGGCGCCAAGGCGGGCGTCATCGGCGACGGCGAGGCGCCGGCGGACGAGAAGCGCCAGCTGCTCCGCGAGTTCGCGAACGCGGCCGCCGCGCTTTTGCACACGCGCCGCTACGTGCCCGATGCGGACCTCGGGACTTCCGCCGACGACATTCGCGGCATGATGGAGGCGGTCGGAATGCCGGTCGGGCCGCGCGACTGGCGCGCGAATCGCTCGGGTGACTACACGGCGCGCTCGACGCTCGCGACGGCCGCGGCACTGCTCGCGCGGCGCTCGTCGTCGCTCGCGGGCCGCGACGTCGCGATCGAGGGGTTCGGCAAGGTGGGATCGGCGCTCGCGCGCATGCTCGTCGAGCGCGGAGCGCGGGTCGTCGCGATCTCGACCTCGCGCGGCGCGCTGCACGCGCCGCACGGTCTCGACGTCCCGCGTCTTCTCGCCAAGGCGGCGGCGGTGGGGAGCCGCGTCGTCGACGACGAGGACGGCCGCATCGACGGCGCAGCGCTCCTCGAGCTCCCCGTCGACGTGCTCTTCCCGTGCGCGCGCTACCACAGCATCCACGAGACGAACGTCCCGCGGATCCTGGCCGGCGCGATCTGCGCGGGCGCCAACGACCCCGTGAGTCCCGCGGCCGAGGCGGTGCTGTACGCGCGCGGGATCGCGTACCCGCCCGACTTCGTCAGCAACTGCGGCGGCGTGCTCGGCGGGACGCTCGAGTTCGCGGGGGTGGGCGCGGCGCGCATCGAGCGGCTCATCGACGAGCGGGTCGGCCCGCGCGTGGAGGCGCTTCTCGCCCGCGCCGAGGCGCGCGGCGTCCCGCCGCGGACGCTCGCCGAGGCCGACGCGCTCGCGCGGCACGCGGCCGTGCGCGCGAAGGCCGAGCACCCCGACCTCGTGCAACGCCTCGTGGCGGCGGGAATCGAGGGCTATCGCCGGCGCTGGATTCCGGAGAAACTGGTCGCGCTGCTCGCGCCGCGTTACCTCGCGCGCGTGATCGACTGAGCGACGCTGCGCGTGATCGTCCACGAATACGACCCCGGAATCGCGCTCGCCGATCTCGTCGCCGACATGCGGCGCGCGGTCGAGGGCTGGAACTGGAAGCGGGGGGCGTACGGACACGCGCTGTCGCTGCCCGCGTACCACGAGCTCCACCCGTACGGCCGCTACAGCTACCAGAACTTCCCGTGTAGCGGCCTCCTCGCGCGCTGCCCGGCGTTCCGCGCGCTGTTCGACGGGCTCCGCTGCGACAAGGTGTCGTTCCGCTTGCTGCGCCGGCAGCCCGCGTCCGCGTACGCGTGGCACACCGACCGCTGGAAGGGCACCGGTGTCGTGCGCTTCCAGATTCCGCTCCTCGCCGACCCCGACGCGTTTCTCGTGACGACCGACTATGCGAGCCCGGAGCAGGTCGTCGGCCCGCGGAGTCTCACGGCCGAGACCTTCGGTGCCTTCGCCGACGCGAACGGCGGGCACTACGAGAAGCACCACCTGATGCTCGGCCGCCTCCACTACTTCGACACGAGCCGCGTGCATACGCTCATCAACCCGGGTCCGAACGAGCGCATCACCCTCTCGTTCGACCTCGTCGCGAACGACTGGGTGCGCGAACGCTTCCCGGCGATCCGTGCCGAGCTCGGGGACGGACCGGTGCCGCCGCTCCCGACGCCCGGCGCGCTCGCGCGCGGCGTCGCGTGGGTCGGTGCGCGTCTCCATCCACTGCGAAGCGCGCTGCGGCGGTGGCGCGGCAGCGACGCGGCGGAGAACTGAGCCCGATGCCCGGAGGCCGCGCGGAGTTCGTCCGCGTCGCGCGCACGTCGGGGATCCTGTGGGCCTGCACGCTCGCGCTCGACCGCTTCGCGCCGGTCGGCGTGCTCCGCCTCTGGAAGACGCGGCGCGTGCCCGCATCCCGGCTCGCGGAGCAGCTCGACGCGATCTTCGCCGCGTGGGGCATCACGGCGGAGCACCGTCCGGTCATCGTCGAGCGCATCCTCTGGGCCGACCTCCGCGGCATCGACTCGCACGGCTCCTGCATGCTGCCGTTCTACCAACGGCTCCGCGCCGAGGGCCGGCTGAACCCGACGCCCGAGATCGTGGTCGTCCACGAGAGCGCGACGACCGCGCTCGTCGACGGCGGCGGCGGGCTCGGCCACGTGCCCGCGACGCGCGCGATGGAGCACGCGATCGCGAAGGCCCGCGCCGCCGGCGTCGCCGCGGTCGCCGTGCGCAACTCCGGCCACTTCGGCGCTGCCGGCGCGTATGCGGCGATGGCGAGCGCCGCGGGGCTGATCGGCATCGTCACGACCAGCACGCCGACGCCGTCGGTCGTCCCGACGTTCGGGCGCGACGCGCTCCTCGGCACGAACCCGATCGCGCTCGCGGCGCCGGCCGCCCGCCATCCGCCGTTCCTCCTCGACATGGCGACGAGCGCGGCGAGCCTCGGGAAGCTCGTCGAGCGCTGGCGGAGCGGGAAGGCGATCCCGCCCGGCTGGGCGGTCGACGCACGGGGCCGCGCGATCCGGAACGGGCGCGTCGCCGCAGAGGGACGGCGGCTCGCGCCGCTCGGCGGCGACCGGGAGCATGGCGGCCACAAGGGCTACGGTCTCGCGGCGGCCGTCGAGATCCTGTCGTCGGTCGTTCCCGGCGTGCCGCTCGCGACTCCCGGCGGCGCCGGCCGTACGACCGTCGGCCATTTCGTGCTCGTGCTCGACCCGGCGCGCTTTCGGCCCGACGGCGGCTTCGGTGCGGAGCTGGATCGGCTGATCGACATGATGCACGCGGCGCCGCCGCTCGCACCCGAGGAGCCGGTGCTGGTGCCGGGCGATCCCGAGCGCTCGATCCTCGCCGACCGGGAGGCCAACGGCATCCCGCTCACCCGGACGGTGCTCGAGGACCTCCGCGGCGTGGCGCGGACGGCCGGGGTGCCGTTCCTCCTGGACCCGCACGCATGAGGCGGCTCCTCGGCAACGCCATCGTCGCCGCCCATCTTCCGGGGCAGGCGCGGGCGCCGTACCTCCCGCGCGAGCGGCTCGCGGCGGCGCGCGACACGAGGATCCGCACGATCGTCGCCTACGCGGCCCGGACGGTGCCGTACTATCGCGAGCTCTTCGCGCGCGAGGGGATCGACCCGCGGGCGATCCGCGGCGCCGCCGACCTCGACCGTCTCCCGCTCGTCGATCCCGACCTCGTCCGCCGCGAGCCGGCGCGCTTCGTCTCGGAGTCGCGGCGGGCGCGCGACGCGCCGACGTTCCTCACGAGCGGCTCGACCGGGCGCCCGCTCGCGGTGCGCCATGACCGCCGCTCGCTGCTCGCGAACATCGCGTTCGGCGAGCGCGAGCGCGCGCCGATGATCGCGCTCTGCGGCAGCGGCTTCCGCCCGCGCGAGGTCTACATCGGGTACGACACGTCGAACTTCCGGAAGGTGCTCGCGTTCTACGCCGCGAACACCCGCATGCCGAGGCCGCGGCGGACGACGGTCTCGATGATGGCGCCCTTCGACGACATCGTCGCCGCGATCGACGAGGTGCGGCCCGAGCTGCTGACGGCGTACGGCGGCTTCCTCGACGTGCTCTACCGGACGCTCCTCGCGCGCGGCGCCAGGATCCACCGCCCGAAGGTCGTCATGTCCATGGGCGAGTCGCTGCCGCCCGACCGGCGCGCCTGGATCGAGGAGGAGCTGGGCGCCCGCGTGCTCTCGCGCTACTGCGCAACGGAAGCGTTCAAGATCGCCTACTACTGCGAGGCGCGGACCGGCTTCCACGTGCACGAGGATCTCTGTCACGTGCGCCTGCGAACCACGGCGGGCGGCTCGCCCGCCGCCGGCGAGCCGGGCGAGATCGTGATCAGCAACCTCGTGAACTACGCGACGGTGCTCCTCAACTACCCGATGGGCGACCTCGCGACATTCGCCGAGGACGCGTGTCCGTGCGGGCGCACGCAGCGCCGCTTCTCCGAGGTGCAGGGACGCGTCGAGGACGTGCTCCGCCTCGCGGACGGCCGCGCGCTCCATCCGCGCGCCGTCTGGACGGTGCTGAAGGACGACCGCTCGATCCTCCAGTATCAGCTGATCCAGCACGAGCGCGGCCGTTTCGAGCTGCGGCTGGCGACGCTCGACGCTGCCGCGTTCCCCGCGGCTCGCGACCGTGCGCTCGCCGCGCTTCGCGCGCTCCTCGGGGACGACGCCAGCATCGAGGCGTCCTGGCACGAGGACCTCGGGCGGAGCGAGCGCGAGCGGACCGGAAAGTTTCGCGCGGTCGAATCACGCGTGCGGTGACGGCCGGCCGGGGCGCTCACGCGTGAACGGCGGGGCGCGGCGTGAGCAGGCTCCGGGCGGCCAACGCCGTCTGCGCGAGGAACGGCTTCGGATCGCCCGCCGCCCAGTCGCCGAAGCGGATGGAGCGGAGATACGGGGCGCAGAACGCGGAGACGCCCAGGTGCTCGACGCGACGATACCGGACGGCGCACATCAGGTCGGCCTGCAGATGGATCCAGGTGCCGCGCCACGCCGTCCGGGATGCCCGTGGCGGTTCGCCGAGCCCGAAGTCGGCATAGGTCATCGCGGCCAAGTCGACACCGGTCGGCGGCGCAATGCCGTTGAAGAGCACGGCGCGCCCGTTGACCTCGATGAAGACGAAGCGGTCGCGCGCGGGGTCGCGCTTGAACTCGGCGAATGCCATGCCGCGAAAGCCCGCGCGGCGAAGGAGCGCCACGGTGGCCTCGCGGAGTCTGGGCTCGTCGGGCGCGATCTCGGCGGCGCGGGCGCCGCCCGTACCCGGCGGGTTCTGGCGGAGCTTCCGCACCGTGACGCCCGGCGACGGCTCGCCGGCCGCGTCCATGTACACGCAGTAGACGTAGATGTCGCTGTCCGGGCCGGGAATGAACTCGTAGACGAGGCCGGCGATGCCGGCACCCTCGAGGCGCGCGCTCGCCTGCGCGAGCTCCGCGGCGTCGCGTGCGACGAACAGCTTGGTGCCGAAGAGCGAGATCAAGCGATCGTGCTGGATCGGCTTCACGAGCACGGGG
>JANNPN010000256.1:0-13046 GCA_031400185.1 Polyangiaceae bacterium | reverse complement strand
GGCGCTTGCGCGGCCGGCACCCGTTATGGGGGATCGGAGTCACGTCGCGGATGGAAGTAATCTGGAAACCCGACGCTTGCAGTGCGCGCAACGCCGACTCACGACCCGAACCCGGACCGCTGACTTCGACCTCGATCGTGCGCACACCGTGCTCGGCCGCCTTTTTGCCGACGTCTTCCGCGGCAACCTGCGCCGCAAACGGCGTCGACTTACGCGAACCCTTGAAGCCCATCGTGCCCGACGACGACCAAGCAATGGTATTGCCCTGTGCGTCGGTGATCGTGATCATCGTGTTGTTGAAGCTGGCGTTTACATGCGCGACGCCCGAGGTGATGTTCTTGCGTTCGCGCTTTTTGACGTCGGATCCAGCGCGACTTCGGGACGCCCGTCTTCGCGTACGACCAGCGGAGCCTCGCAGCCCAGGCGGCGACGCTCCTCGCGGTGCCGAACGCGTTCGGGCTGACCGCGCGCTACGCGATGAAGGCGTGTCCGACGGCGGCGGTCGTGCGGGTGCTCACGCGCTGCGGGCTCCACGTCGACGCGAGCAGCGGCTTCGAGGCCGAGCGCGCGCTCGGGCTCGGGATCGCCGCGGACCGCATCCAACTGACCGCGCAGCAGCTGCCCGCGAACCTCGCGCCGCTGATCGAGGCGGGCGTGCTCTTCAATGCGTGCTCGCTCGCGCAGATCGACGCGTTCGGCACGCGCTTTCCGGGACGAGCGCTGTCGATTCGCTTGAACCCCGGCCTCGGGTCGGGGCACAGCAACCGCACCAACGTCGGCGGCCCGTCGTCGAGCTTCGGCATCTGGCACGAGCACCTCGACGACGCGCTCCAGCGTGCGAGCCGCCACGGGCTCGTGATCGACGGCGTGCACACGCACATCGGCTCGGGCACCGACCCGACCGTGTGGCAGCGGGTCGCCCTCATGGCGCTCGAGCTCTGCGCGCGCGTCCCGAGCGCCGTGCGGTTGAATCTGGGCGGCGGCTTCAAGGTCGGCCGCATGCCCGACGAGGAGAGCACCGACCTCGCGAAGATCGGGGCGCCGATCGCCGACGCGTTCCGCGCGTTCGCGGCGCGCCACGGTCGCGAGCTCCGCCTCGAGCTCGAGCCGGGGACGTTCCTGGTCGCGAACGCCGGAGCGGTCGTCGCGACCGTCATCGACGTCGTCGACACCGGCCGCGACGGCTACCGCTTCATCAAGCTCGACACCGGCATGACCGAGGTGCTGCGCCCGAGCCTCTACGGCGCGCAACACCCGATCGGCGTCGTCCCGGTCGGACGCGAGGAGGAGGCGACGGCCGAGTACCTCGTCGTCGGCCACTGCTGCGAGAGCGGCGACGTGCTGACGCCGGCGCGCGGCGACCCGGAGGGGCTGCTGCCGCGGCGCCTCCGCGCCGCCCGCATCGGCGACGCGGTCGTGATCGGCGGCGCCGGCGCGTACTGCAGCGGCATGTCCGCCGTCCACTACAACTCGTTCCCCGAGGCCGCCGAGGTCATGGTCCTGAACGACGGCCGCATCGAGCTCATTCGCCGGCGTCAGACGCTCGCGCAGGTCACGCAGAACGACCTGCCGCCGTCGTTTCTGTAGTTCGTCTCTTTCGAGGCTGGGATCGTTGCCGCGGAGGTGGCGGGGCCTTCTTCCGCTCGTCAGCCTCTGGTCCCCGGCACGTAGAGCCCGGTACGACGTATCCGCCCTGCGAACGACGTGCGGCGATACTCGCTCCAGAAGGCCCCGCCACCTCCGCCGAGCCACCGCCGCGTACGAATCAAAAACCTGTCGAGGGACATCACTACACCGGCCACCCGAGTCCGGAGCGACACGACGATGGCACGGTCACAGCGCCGAGATCATTGGCGGCAAACCGTTCGGTGAGCCGCGAGGCTGTGCGAGTCGGATGCAGCGGGCGGGTGGGGGATGGGTCGATCCGGAGCGAGTCAGCTCGCGTGACTGCGACGCCGCGGAATGGGTGTGTCGGGCCGTACGCGCTGGGTGCAACGCCCTACGAGCGGAGCGAGCGACCCATCCCCCACCCGCGGCCCGCCGCGGATGAGCCGTCGAACGCCCCTCGTTAGCTCCCCTTGTAACGATCCCACGACACGACCTCGCTCGCCGCGGGCCGTGTCACCGGCCCGAACTTTCCGACCGGGTAGCCCACGGGGATGATGGCCGCGAGCGTCACCGTTTTCGGGAGTCCGAGCACCGCTTCGAAGACGCCCGGGACGAAGAAGTGCGGGGTCGTCAGCACCGCGCCGAGGCCGAGCGCGCGCGCGGCCAGGAGGAGATTCTGCACGGCCGGGTACGCCGTCGAGCCGTCGGCGATCGCGCTCGTCCGGGTGCCGTTGGTGATGAGCTTCAGCGCGCCACCGATCCCGAGGTGGCGGACGGCTGCGGCGAGCGTCTTCGGCGAGGCCAGCACCTGCGCGAGCGCCTCGTCGCGCTTCACGGCGACGCAGACGATCGCGGGCGTGTCGGCCATGCCGTGCACCATCTGCGTACCGATCCCGACCATCTTCTCGCGCTTGCTCACGTCCTCGCCCGGCCGCGCCGGCGCTTTCGCGAAGGTCTCCAGATAGAAGTCCCAGGTCGGCCGCCAGGCGGCGGCGATGCGCTCCTTCTGCGCGCGGTCGCGGACGACGACGAACGTCCAGTTCTGCGCGTTGCTGCCGCTCGGTCCCTGGAGCGCGGCGTCGACCAGCTGGAGCAGCACGCTCTCCGGCACCGGGTCGGGCTTGAAGCGCCGCATCGCGCGGGTCGTGTACATGACGTCGAAGAGCGGCTCGCTGGGACCGGGTGTGGGCATGGTCGTTCCTTTCGCGTCGGACGGTTCTTTGGGACGGCGGACATTGGCACAGCGGCGCGGCCGCCGCGAGCCTTGCGGGGTGGTCGACGTGATCGGGCGTCGCGCGGGCGGCGGCCGGATGCTATCGCCGTCCAGGGGTGGACACGCGCGACGACCGCAGCAGCGACGGATGCCGGGTGGCGGACGGGTTGAAGCGGCGCCCCCTGCCGGCGCCGCGCTGGATGAGCGGGCACGAGCGGCGCTGGATCGACGTCCAGCGCGGGCTCATCAAGCAGTCGGAGCGCTTCCTCGATCGCTTCATGGCGCGCTACGTCTACCCGTACCTGTTCGGGTTCTGGCACCCGTACTGCTGGCAGCTGCAGCGCGACCTCGAGGTCGCAACCGCCTGCCTCGCGCCGCCGCGCTGGCCGGCGGACGCGTCGCCGCTCCGCCTGCTGCATCTGAGCGACATCCACACCGGCGCCTTCCTCGCTCCCGACGTGCTGCGGACCGTCCTCGAGCGGCTGATGCTGCTCCGTCCCGACGTCGTCGCGATCACGGGCGACATCGTCGAGGCCAGCATCGAGGACCTGGACGGCTTCCTGCCGGCGCTCGGGACCGTCAGCACGGCCCCCCTCGGCGCCTGGTTCTGCTTCGGGAATCACGACTACTTCACCGATGCGACCGACGTGATCCGCGCCGAGCTCGCGTCGGTCGGCATCGTGACGCTACGGAACGAGACCCGCACGCTCGCCGGCGGGGTCCGGATCGGCGGCATCGACGACCGCTCGCTCGGCACGCCCGACTGGGACGCCCTCGTCGCCGGCGGTGCGCCGCACGTCCTCCTGGCGCACCACCCGGATGATTTCTACGAGGCCGAGCGGCGCGGGATCGCGCTCGTGCTGGCCGGCCACACCCACGGCGGGCAGATCCGCTTGCCGAACGGCGGGCCGATCATCCGCCAGAGCCGCTTCCGTCTCGACGAGGGTCTCTACTCGCACGGCGAGGCGCTGCTCGAGGTCTCGCGCGGGCTCGGCGCGGTCGGTCTCCCGTGGCGCGCGGGCGCCTTGCCGGAAGCCGTGCTGCTCGAGATCACGGCGCCGGCGGGCGCTGCTGCACAGCGCCGGCGTCTTGACTGCCCCGGGACCTCCTCCTAGCAACGAACGCCATGGGGAGCGCGCGGGCGCGGCCCGGATGGGTCATACCAGCGCTGGTGGGGCTTGGGGCGGTCGGCGGGCGCGTCGCGCTCGACGGACCCCTCGGCGCCGCGCATCCGGGCGCGCTGCTGGTTCTCGACGTGGCCGTCTACGTCGCGCTCGCGACCGGCGTCGCATGGTCCGCGGTGTCGATGCAGCGGGCGCGCGCGCGCGCCGACGCGAGCACCGTCGAGGCGGCGGCACGCGCCCGCGCCCTCGCGCAGAGCGAGGAGCGCTACCGGTCGTTCATCCAGCGGAGCTCCGAAGGCATCTGGCGGATCGAGCTCGCGCACCCGGTGCCGATCGATCTGCCGGAGGACGAGCAGATCGCGCGCTTCTACCGCGACGGCCGGCTCGCCGAGTGCAACGACGCGATGGCGCGCATGTACGGGTTCAACGAGGCCGCCGACCTGACGAACGTCCGGCTCGGCGAGCTGGTCGTGCCGACCGATCCCGCGAACCGCGCGTACCTCCTCGCGTTCGTTCGCTCCGGCTATCGGCTGCTCGACGGCGAGTCGCACGAGCGCGACCGCCACGGCGAGACGAAGTACTTCTTGAACAACCTCGTGGGCGTGGTCGAAGACGGCTGCGTCGTGCGCGCGTGGGGGACGCAGCGCGACGTCTCGGAGAGCCGGCGGACCGCCGAGGAGCTGAAGCAGAGCATCGCCCGGCTCGAGGAGACCGAGCGGCAGGTGCAGCAGCTCTTGGACCGCGAGCGCGAGGCGCGCGCCGAGGCCGAGCGCTCGAACCGCGCCAAGGACGAGTTCCTGGCGACGTTGTCGCACGAGCTGCGCTCGCCGCTGAGCGCCGCGCTCAGCTGGGCACAGCTGCTGCGCCGCGGCCAGCTCGACGCCGAGAAGACCGCCCGTGCGCTCGAGACGATCGAGCGTACGACGCGCCTCCAGGTGCGGCTCATCGAGGACATCCTCGACATCTCGCGGGTCGTCTCCGGCAAGCTGACGGTCGAGCGCGGCGTCGTCGACCTCGGCGCCGTCGTCGTGTCGGCGGTGGACGCCATGCGGGCCGCCGCCGAGGGCCAGCAGATCGCGCTCGAGGTGCAGGACCCGAACGAGGTCCTGCTGGTCGGCGGCGATGCCCTCCGCCTCGAGCAGGTGGTCGGGAACCTGGTCGGGAACGCGATCAAGTTCACGCCGGCCGGCGGGCGCGTCACCGTCACGTGGTGGCGCGATGACGGCCACGCCGAGCTCGTCGTCCGCGACACCGGCATCGGCATCGAGCCCGACGTCCTGCCGCACGTCTTCGACCGCTTCCGGCAGGCCGACAGCTCGACGACCCGCCGCCACGGCGGCCTCGGCCTCGGGCTCGCGATCGCCAAGCACCTGGTCGATCTGCACGGCGGCGCGATCACGGCGGAGAGCGCGGGCGAGGGGCACGGGACACTCGTCCGCGTCCGGCTGCCGCTCGAGCTCGGCGGCGAAGCGCGACCGTCGCACGTCGCGACGCGGACGGTCGAGAGCGGGGACGCGCGGCAGCTCGCGGGAATCCTCGTGCTCGTGGTCGACGACGAGCCCGACATCCGCGCCTCGGTCGAGACGATCCTCACGAGCGCGGGCGCGACCGTCGTGACGGCCGAGTCCGCGGCTGCGGCGCTGCAGGCAGCGGCGGCGCGCGTGCCCACCATCGTCGTGAGCGACCTCGCGATGCCGGGTCGCGACGGCTTCGCGCTCCTACGCGCGCTCCGCGCGAGCGGCGCCCGGATGCCGGTGCTGGCGCTCACCGCGCTCGCCAGCACGTCGGATCGCCGCCGCGCGCTCGCCGACGGGTTCGGCGCGTACCTCGTGAAGCCGCTTGATCCGCCGGAGCTAGTCGCCGCAGTCAGGCGCGCCTCGCAGGTCGCAGGTTGCTGAAAAAGGCCGATCTGCGTCGTTGCTCCGTCGACTCACTTGTGCGGCATAGCTCCGCTATGCCTCCGCGTTCGCTCCTTCGCGCCTAGCATCTCGACCTTTTTGAGCAACCTGCTTGCTGCTGGTTGCGCGTGGGGAGCCCGCTCGCTGCGCTTGCGGGCTTCATCTCACACAGGACACTGCCGAAGATTGACGGGCGTTCGCGACGCGAACGTCCCACTATCGCGGCGGATCGGTTGGGCCGCTTCGCGAAGGGTTACTTTCGCTGCCAGACGATTGCGCTCGTGTCGGGGCCGGCCACGTCGAAGTTGTGCTCGACCGAGACGCGGAGGCCGCCGGCGGTCGACGCGAGGCGGCTGCCGTCGGGCGACCAGGCGAGCGCGGTCACGAGGTCGTTGTGGCCGGCGAGTGTGTCGACGAGGGCGCCCGTCGCGGGGTCATAGATGCGAATCAGATTGTCGGCGCCGCCGATCGCGATCGCGCGGCCGTCGGGGCTCCAGTCGAAGCCGTGGAGCGCGACCGGCTTGCCACGATCGTTCGTCACCGTGGTGCGGCGGAGCGGCGCGCCCGTCGCTTCGTCGAACATGGCGAAGGTGCCGTCGGTCCACACGGCGGCGACCGACCGACCGTCGGGGGCGTACCGCGCGTTCCAGCTCGGGACCTTGACGACGCGGATGCTGCCGCCCTTCAGGGTCTTGGTCGGCTCGTGTTGCCAGATCGGGGTGCGGCGCACGCGCGCGGGGTAGCGATAGTCCCAGCGCCAGTACGCGGTCGAGTCCTCGTCGGCGAAGTCGTCGACGATGGCGTCGTCCCAGAGATCACCGTTGGGCATCGGGCGGGGGTCGAAGCTCCACACCGCGACCCGGCCGAGGCGGTCGCTCGTCACGAGCGCGCGCCCGTCGGGACGCCACGACACCGACGTCACCTGGTCGCCGAGGCGCGGGTTCCAGAGGCGCACGACCTTCCATTGATTGCGCCCGGGACTCACCTGCCAGAGCCGGAGTGATCCGTCCTTGCTCGCGCCCGCGAGGAAGCGGCGGTCCGGAGAGAAGGCGAGGGCGAGGATCCACCCGTTGATGTTCAAGAGACCGTTCCGCTTCTGCAGCGTCGTGCCGCCCTTCATGTTCGGCACGAGGCGCTCGGCGATCGCCGGGAGCGCGCCGTCGGCGACGAGATACTGCCCGATGGTGCAGCGCGTGCTGCCGGGACCGTCGGCGTCCCATACCTTCACCGCGTGGTCGCCGGCGCCGTCGGCCAAGAGCTCCATGCCGAGCTCCGGCACCTCCGCCCATGCGAGCGACACCACCCAGAAGCCGTGGCAGTCGAAGCTCTTGACCAGCGCGCCCGACGCGACGTCGTAGACCTTCGTGTCGTAGCGGAGGGTGCCTTTCGTGTACGGCGGCGACTGCGCCGTCGGCCCGCGGAAGTGTCCGCCGGCCGCGAGACGCGTGCCGTCGGGCGACCACGCGATTGCCATCCCGCGGCCCGGGAGCGCGATCGCGCGCTCGGAAACGAAGTGCTGATTGACGTCGGCGAAGACGGGAACGGCCGACACGAGCAACGACGAGAGAAACAAAAGGACGATATTCATCGACGATCACCTCGAAAACGTTTTCATCCGGCTGGAAACGAATGCGGAGCCTTGCGGATGGGAAGGGAACCCAACGCTTGGAGGAGGTCGCGGGAAGCGAAGGAAACATCATGAGGCTACGTGCCGCTGTCGTGTCGCGATAGCAGCATTCCTCGCCGCGCGACGATTCGCGCGCGTCGTCGCGGCGCGCCGAGCGGTTTCGCCGCGTCGCGGACGACTCACTATGCGAGACGCTGGCGGAGCTGGCGTGGCGAGCCTGCGGCATCACACGGCGAACCTGCCGACGTCGATCGCACACGCGCCGTCGCTGCGGCTCGAGGGACATGCGACGCGGGAGAGCGCAGGTGCCCGTCGGTGCGCCAAACCTTGGCGGCGCCGCCGTCCGAGGATAGGTGCACGCCGTGGCACGATCCGACGCACCGGCGTCCGACTCGGTCGCCGGCGAGCGCGGGCTCTGGCTCGCGGCGACCGTCGTCGCGGCCTGGGCCTGCGGGTACGCGCTCGTGCCGGGATCGGACCTCTGGGGGTACCTCGCCGCCGGTCGCTGGATGCTCGCGCACGGACGCTTGCCGGACGGCGATCCGTTCTCGTTCACCGCGGCGGGTGCGGCGTGGCGGGACCACGAGTGGCTCGCGGACGTGCTGTTCGCGCTCTGGGAGCGGACCTTCGGGTTGCCGACGTTGGTGTACTGGAAGTGGTCGCTGATCGTCGCGACGTTCGGGCTGCTCTATTTGACGCTGCTGCGCCGCGGGACGCTGCTGCGCCGCGGGACGCCGCTGCGCCGCGAGACGCCGCTGTGCCGCGAGGCGACGCTCCTGCGGTCCGGCGCGAGCGCACCGGCGAGCTTCCTGAGCGTGGCGCTCGCGGCGGTCGTCGCGGCGCCGCTCCTCGACGTCCGGCCGCATCTCTACAGCGGGCTCGGCTTCGTGGTGCTGCTGCACGCGACCGTCGGACGCGCGCGCCCCGCGTGGTGGCTGCCGGTCCTCTTCCTCGTGTGGGCGAACCTCCATGCCGGCGTGACCTTCGGCGTGATCGCGCTCGTCGTCCTGTTCCTGCCGGCGCTCTGCGACGGTGCGTCGCGGCGCGGCGCGCTCGTGCTGCTCGCTTTGTGCGGCGCGGCGGCGGTCGCGACGCCGGACGGGCTCGCGCCGCTGCGGGGCGCGCTCCGCTACGCGTTCGACACGGCGAGCCCCACTCGTACGATCGTCGAGTGGCAGTCGCCGTTGAGCGACGGATCGCTGCGGGGGCCGTGGTTCCCTTACGGCGTCGGCGCGTTCGTCGCAGCGCTCGCCTACGAGCTCGTCGACGCGCGTGCCGGCCGCGCCGCCGTGCGCGTCGCCGAGCGCTCGGCGCGTGTTGGCGAGATCGCGCTCGCCGTGCTCACGCTGGTCATGGCGCTCCGGAGCCTGCGCTTCGTGCCGCTCTTCGCGCTCGCGGCGACGCTCGTCACGGCCCCGGCGCTGACGAGCCTGCTGGCGGCGCTCGCGCGCCGCGTTCCGGCGCTCGCGCGTCGACCCGTGCGCGTCGCGGTGCCGGCGGCCGTCGCGCTCGTGCTGCTCGCCTTCGTCGTCGCGACGCGTCCGCTGACGCCGCGTGCCTTCCGCGACCTCACGATGCTGCCGGTCTTCCCGATCGCGACGCTGGACTTCGCCGAGGCGAACGAGCTCCGCGGCACCGTCTTCGCCTTCTCCCCCTGGGGCGGGTACGTCCAGCTCCGCACCGCGGGCCGGCTCAAGGTCTACATCGACGGCCGCGCGGATACGGTCCATCCGGACGACGTGTACACCGCCTACGGGGCGGTGTTGGCGGCGACGCCGGGATGGCAGGACGTGATCGAGCGCTCGGACGCCGACTACGTGCTCTGGCCGCGCGTGCTGCCGGAGCAGTGGCGGACGCTCGCGCGCTCACCGCGTTGGCGCCTTCTGCACACCGACGTCGTTTCGGTGCTGCTGGTCCGCGCCGGACGGGAGCCTGCGGCTCCGCCGAAGGCTCCGCCGGACTCGGCGTATCGCCGGCTCGGCGACGGATGGGACGCCTTCGTCGTCGGCGATCCGGAGCGCGCCGAGGCCGAGTTCCGTGAGGCGCAGGTGCTCGATCCCGAGCTCAGCCCCGCCTGCTACCTGCGCGCGCTCGCGGCGTCGGCGCGCGGTGACCACCAGCGCGGCCGCGAGCTCAGGATCCAGTGCGCCGCGACGTTCCCGTACGGCGACTATCTGCGCCCGCGGCTCGGGATGGCGCGGGTGCCGAAGCCGCCGGACCTCGCGAGGGCGTCCGATCCCTCTACGTGAGGACCAGAGCGTCCCTAGCGCACCGCAAGGTTCGGGCTCACGCTCACCGTGTGCTGGGCGGGTCGACGGCCGCACGGCGCGTGGTCCGTAGGCGACGAATCGTATATCGGAGCCCCGGGTGCAGACCGTCAGCCAATCGCAGCGCACCTGGCGGCCGCGACGGGTGAGCTATCCCGAGGACCGCGCGCTGCTGCAGCGCGCGCGCACCGCGCTCTTCGGGAGGCCCGACGAGCGCTACCTCGACTGGCTGTACGGCGCGAACCCCGCGGGCTCGGTGTGCTGCCGCCTCGCCATGGACGGCGATGCGATCGCCGGGCAATACGCCGTGATCCCGCTCGACATGGTTGCCGGGGGACGGGCGTTCAAGGCCGCGCTGTCCGTCGACACGTTCACCCACGAGGCGTATCGCCGCCAGGGTGTTCTGGCCGCGCTGGCCGCGGCGGTGTTCGCGGAGCTCGCGAGTGCCGGGTACCGAGTCACGATCGGCTTTCCGAACGCGAGCGCGCACCGCACGTTCGTCACGCAAGCGGGTTTCCGCGAGTCGTTCGGCATCCACGCGATGACGCGACCGCTGGCGCGCATGGTCGTCGGACCGCGTCTGGCGCGCGCAGTGGCCCGGACGTTCCGGGGAATCGTCGGCGTCTCGGGTCTTCGCATCGACGCCCCCGCGTCGGTGCCGGCCGCGTGGATCGATCGGCTCTGGGCGGAACGCCGTGCGGCCACGCGGATCGGGATTGCCAAGACCGGTGCGTGGTTCCAATGGCGTTTCGCGGCGCATCCGCGGGTCTCCTACCGATACCTCACCGCCGCGCGCGGCGACGGGACTCCGGCCGGCGTGTTGGTGTGGACGCCCGAGCGTGGGGAGCGCGGTCGCCGCCCCGCGGCGCTGGTCATGGACCTCGAAGCGACGACGCCGCGCATCGGGGCCGGGCTGCTCCGCGCGCTCGTCCACGAGCTGCCCGACGACGTCCAGGTCCTGCACGCGTTCGCGACGCGCTGGAGCGCGTTCGGGCGCTCGCTGCTCCGCGCCGGCTTCGTTCCGAGGCAACGCTTTCCGTTCCTCCATCGCGCGCACGGGGTCGACGCGGACCTCGACCGCGACGCGACCGAGCGCGGATGGTCGCTCTCCGCCGCCTACATGGACACGCTCTGAGCGACCGGCTGGACGTGACGACCCGCGCTGTCGCGACGACGGTGCTGCGCCTCGGGGCACGCCTCCCGGGCGGGACGCGGCTCCTCCGCCGTGCGCGCGGCCGAGCGATCGCGATCGTGATGTACCACGGGGTGACGCGCGACCCGTTGCCGGCGGCGAACTGGTGTCAGCTCGACGCCGCACGCTTCGCGGAGCAGATCGCGTGCCTGGTCGCGCACTACACCGTGCTGCCGCTCCGTGAGGTCGTCGACCGGCTCGGGCGGGGTGCAGCGTTGCCGCGCGCGACGGCCGTCCTGACGTTCGACGACGGGTTCCGGAACGTTCTCACCACGGCCCACCCGGTGCTCGCGAAGCACCGGCTGCCGGCGACGGTCTTCCTCGTCACGGATCACGTCGGGACGCGCCAACCGGCGTGGCCCGATCGGCTGTTTCACGGGTTCATGTCGACGACCGCGCGCCAGGTCACGGTCGACGGGACGGGCTTCGACCTTCTCGGAGCGACCGCGCGCGCCGCGGCGTGGCGCATCATGACCGCGCGCCTGAAGGCGCTCGACGACGCCCGCCGGGAGGAGGCGCTCGGGCGCCTCACGGCGATGCTCGCGGCGGCGCCGGTCCCGGACGACTCGCCGCTCGCCACGCTCGACTGGCCGGAGATCGAGGAGCTCGCGCGCGCCGGCGTCGAGTTCGGCTCGCACACCCGGACGCATCGGATCCTCTCGCGCTGCTCCGAGGCCGTGCAGGAGGACGAGCTGCGCGCGTCGCGCGACGTGATCCGGGAACGCCTCGGCCGGTGCGAGCTCCTCGCGTATCCGAACGGAGCCCGGGCCGACTTCACGGCGCGGACGCAAGCGCTGGCCGCGCGCGTCGGCTATCGCTGCGGGCTCACGACGGAGCCGGGCTTGAACCGCACGAGCGCCGACGTCTTCGCCCTCCGCCGCGTGCCCGTCGGCGCCGACGCCGACGTCGCGAAGTTCGAGCGCCTGATGCTGGGCGCGTGAGCGCTCGGACTCAGTCGGTGCCGAGAGCGTCCTGCCGATCGCGGACGGCATCGCGGCGCGCGCCGCCAAGGCGCATCCGCGTCGCCTCGAGCGCGAACCCGACCGTGTTCGCCGCCTGCCAGAGCGCGAGAAGCCCGGTCACCCGCAGGCCGTCCGCGGCGGGCAGCGCGCGGACCGATCCCACGAAGCACGCGAGGAAACGGAGATAGCGACGGACGTCGTCGCCCGGCGCGCCCGTGCCGCGCTCGTGGATCACGCGGTGATAGCGCGCGGCACCGCGTCCGTATGCGACGTACTGCCGCACGAACCGTCCGAAGGTCGGCGAGTGCGCGTGCGAGACGACGGCGTCGGGCACGAAGGCCATCGCGCGGCCGCTCGAGCGCCAACGATCGCAGAGCTCGCGGTCCTCGGACGCGGGGCGGAAGGACTCGTCGAACCCGCCGATCGCGAGGAAGGCTGCGCGGGGGAGCGCGAGGTTGTTGGACGCGAAGAAGGTCGCACCCCGGCCGCCGTCGTTGAAGTAGCGATAGACGGCGTCGCTGATGATCTGGCTCGTGCGCGAGTAGATCGAGACGGCACCGTTCCGGGTGCGGCCGCCGAGCATGCACTCGCGGTCGTCGTCCGCCGCGCGCTCGAGGGCCCGCAGCCAGTCGCGCTCGGGCCGACAGTCGTCGTCCGTGAAGACCACCAACCGGCCGCGCGCGACCCGAGCGCCGGCGTTGCGCGCGGCGCCGGGACCGCGGTTCGGCTGGCGGAGCACGCGGACGTCGAGATCGAGCGCGGCTGCGTGCACGGCGGCGGCCACGTCGGCCGGGCTGCCGTCGTCGACCACGACCACCTCGAAGCGCTCGCGGGGATAGTCGACGGCGGCGATCGACCGCAGGCAATTCAGGATCTCTGCGGGCCGGTCGTACGTCGCGATGACGATGGAGAAGGTCGGCTGGGCCACGTGCGCTCTGTCGTTCGCCAGGGTGGGCGCGCCATTCTATTCCGATCGCGTCGACTTTGTCTGTAGTGAAGCCCCGGAGCGTGGTCTGCGCGACGGTCGGCGTGCGGTGTCGGCGGCGGGTGGGTCAGGGAGGGCGCCTACGGTCGCCCGGTTCCTGGCGCCCAGCGCGTACTACCCGCCGGTGCCTCGCTGTCTTTCGCACACGCGAGCTGGGGCTCCCCGGAGCC
>JANNPN010000227.1:0-8381 GCA_031400185.1 Polyangiaceae bacterium | reverse complement strand
CATAGTCGGTGAAGCCGCCCTCCGGCCCCAGCGCGAGCGTCACGGGGTCGTGGACGGCACGCGGGCACTCGGACGCGGCGCGCGGGTGCGCGACGAGACGACGCGTAGCGGCGGCGAGCGCGGGGAGCTCGTCCTCGACGAACGGCTTGAAGCGCCGGTGCCGGCTGACGGCCGGGAGCATCGTGTCACCCGCCTGCTCCAGCCCGAGCACGAGCTGCTGCTCGATCGCGGCGTCCGCGAGAAACGGGCTCTCCCAGTAGCTCTTCTCGACCCGCCACGCGGCGACGAGACAGAGCCGTTTCACGCCGAGGGTCGCGACCGCCTGCAGCACCCGCCGCACGACCTTCGGCCGCGGCAGCGCCAGCACGAGCACGAGCGGCAGAGGTGGCGGCGGATCGCGGTCGAGGATGACGTCGACCTCGAGCCCGCCCGCGTCGAGGCCCGCGACGACCCCGCTGCCGAGGCGTCCCCCGAGCACGCCGACGCGGAGCGTGTCGGCGACGGCGGCACGGTGCACGGCGCGGACGTGCGCGACCCGCCGATCGTCGCCGGCGAGCCGCACGCGGCCCGCGCGGGCTCCGGCGAGCTCGTCGGGCCGGAGGAGCAGCGTGTTCATCGCGAGACGCTCACGACGATGCGAGCGAGTACGCCGTGACCGCGCCCGCGAGCGTGACCTCGCCGAGCGTCACGTAGAGATGGCCGTCCGTCACGGCGAGATCGAACGCGAGCCGCCGTTCGAGACGCTCGGCGAGCGCCGTGATCAGCGCCCGGTCGACGGCGCGGATCTGGATCGCCTCGGCGCGGTGGATGCGCTCGCCGGCGAGCTTCTGCACGAAAACCACGGGGTCCTTGTGGGTGTAGATCACGACCCGCGCGGCCGCCTTGCTCGCCTTGTGCACGCGGGTCGCGTCGGGCGTGCCGACGTCGATCCACGTCCGGAGCGCGCCCGTGAGGTCGCGGATCGCGAGCGTCGGCTCGTCGGGCTCGGCGAGGCCGCGCGAGAAGGCGATGCCTTCCTCGTACTCCAGGCAGTACGCGAACGCGCGCGTCAGGAGATACTCGGCGGTCTCCGAGGGCTGGCACGCGAGGCGCAGCGCCAGCGTCTCGTAGACGCCGCGGTCGGTGTCGGAGAGCTGGACGTCGAAGTTGTAGATCGTCGCGGTGAGGGCCATACGTCCTAGGAGACCGTGAGCTCGACGATCCGGGCACGGACGTGGCCGTCCGAGATCTCGAGCTCGGCGACGGCGATCGGGAGCCGAAAGCGGCGCGGGCCCGCGCTGCCGGGGTTCAGGTGGAGGACGCCGTCGCGCTCGGTGACGACCGGCTTGTGCGAGTGCCCCGAGACGACGACGCGGCACGCGCGCGGCGCCGGGGTGCGGCGGAGATCGGCGAGGTCGTGCACGACGTAGATCCCGACGCCGTCCACATCGACCGTCGCCGTCTCGCCGACGGCGTCCGCCCAGCCGCCGCAGTCGTTGTTGCCGCGGACCGCGGTCACGGGTGCCAGCGTCGCGAGCTCGGTCAGCACCGCCGCGTTCCCGATGTCGCCGGCGTGCACGATCCGGTCGCTGCCGCGGAGGAACGCGACGGCCTCGGGCCGCAGGAGCCCGTGCGTGTCCGAGATCACACCGACGCGCGTCATGCGTTCGCTCGCGTCCGCAGCTAGGCGGACGGGGCGAGCTCCTCCGCGAGCACGGTCGCCAGCCCGCGGAGCGCCGCACCACCGTCGCCGCGAAACGAGGAGCCGTGCATCACGGCGAGCGTCCGCGGGGAGAGCTCGGCGAGGCGCCGCAACGTGCGGTCGGTCGCCGCCGAGTACGGCATGTCGTTCGCGAGCGGCCCCATCTTTCCCATCCGCACGGCCGCGCGCGCCGGCGCTACGATGTCGCCTTCGAGGAGCGGCGCCGGATCACCGGGCTGGAAGAAGAGGTCGGAGCAGAAGAGCGTGCCTCCGTCTCGTCGTAGAAGAAGCCCGCGTCCCAGCCGTGCGGCACGTGCGGGGTCGCGAGGTAGCGCAGGCGATGGCGGCCGAGCGCCAGCACCTCGCCGTCGGCAAGTACGCGCGCGGGCCGGTCGGCGAAGTCCACGAGCATGACGGCGTTGCCGACGAATCCGGACACGGCCTGCGCGCTCGGCGCCGTCGCGAGCCAATCGTTCAAGGCCCCGCACTCGTCCGGCTCGAAGTGGCTGTAGCCGATCCAGCGGAGCGTCGCGGGGTCGAGGATCGTCCGCACCGCCGCGAGCGTCGTCGGGAACATTCTGCGGAGCCCGGTGTGCATGAGGAACGGCTCGGCGTCCCGCACGACGAACTGATTGAACTGGATCCCGAAGTCCGGGTTGAAGGTCGAGATGCGAAACGTGTCGGGGGCGATCTCCGTGACGGTGCTGTTCATGCTCGTCTCCCCGGTCACGGCCCGGCTCGTGGCGCTGATCCGGCGACACGCTCGTAGTGCGACACCGTCGGGAACGGATCGTAGAAGTGGTGCAGCAGCCGCTTCCACTCCTGGTACTCGGGCGACGTGCGGAAGCCGACCTCGTGATCGGCGAGGGTCCGCCAGCGGACCAGGAGGACGTACTCGTCGGCGCGCTCGAGACAGCGGTGCAGCTCGTGCGACACGTAGCCGGGCATGCCGGCGACGATGCGTTCCGCTGCGCGGAAGGCGGCTTCGAACTCGGCGGAGCGGCCGGGGCGCAGCCGCAGCGGCGCGACTTCGAGGATCACCGCCGGCTTTCGATCGCGATGCGGCGCGACGGGAGCGCGGCGGTCGGTGCGACCAGCGTCGGGAGGGACTCGAGCGCCTCGTAGTCGAGCCACACCCAGTAGCAGCGGACGCACGCCCGAATGCCGCGCCCCGCGGCGTCGCCGACCTCGACGAAGGGATGCGTGCACGCCGGGCAGAAGAGCGACGAGCGGCGGCCGCGGTGCAACGCCGTCTGCCACAGCTGGTTCACGAACGGGCGCGGCGCGAACCGCCGGAGGATCGGCAGCGTGACCGCCCCGCCCCGGCACGTGCGACAGATCCACACCAGTCCCTGGCGGCCCGTGCCCCGCTCGAGCGGCTCGTCGCAGCGCGGGCACGGCAGCGCTTCGAGGTTGCAGACGGCGATGGGGCGCATGCCGGCTCCTAGGTAGCGCCGGCGCCCGGCCGCGACAAGCGGGTCAGCGCGCCGTCAGGCGGTCGAGGACGGCCGTCATCAGACGGTTGATGCGCTCGTAGCGCTCGGGCTTCTCGAGCATTGCCGCTCCGGATTGCACGAAGCGGCGCGGGGTCAGCTCATCCCCGCAATGCTCGACGAGCGCGCGGGCGCTCGCGGGGGTCGTCTCCAAGTGGAACTGGAGGCCGAGCACGCGATCGTCGATCGCAAACGCCTGGTGAGCGCAGGCGGCGCTCCGCGCGAGCAGCGTGGCACCCGGTGGCAGGTCGAAGGTCTCGCCGTGCCAGTGGAAGACCTCTACGGGGCCCGCGAAGAGCGGCGCGAACCGTGACGGCGACGCGGTTGCCGGCACCGGCTCGATGTCGAACCAGCCGATCTCGGGCTCGGGATTCGCGCGGATCGTCGCGCCGAGCGCGCTCGCGATCATCTGCGCCCCGAGGCAGATGCCGAGGACCGGCTTCCCGGCCGCGATGACGTCCTTCACGAGCCGCTTCTCGGGCACGAGCCACGGGAGCGCCGCCTCGTCGTTCACGCTCATCGGCCCGCCCATGACGATCAGGAAGTCGATCGTGTCGGCCTGTGGGAGCCGCGCCTTCGGCTCATGGAGCTGCGTGCTCGTGACGGTGGCGCCGCGCGCGTCGAGCCAGCGCGCGATCGAGCCGAGCCCTTCGAACGGCACGTGCTGCAGGTAGTGCGCGCGCATCAACGCGGGTCGTATTCAATCCGCCGCGGAGCGACAAGCGAGCGCGCGTCGGCGGAGCAGTAGCCCAAGGCTCGCGTACCATGCGGGCACGAGCAGGAGACCGCCGAGCCCGATCGCAAGCACGAGGAGCGGCCGGATCGTGAAGGTATAACCCGCGACGCCCGCGAGGTAGGTGCCCGACGCGGCGACGCCGAGCCACGCGACCGCCGGCGGCAGCACGCGCGTGCGACGACCGAGTCGGCTCACGACCCCGACCCACACGCCGATGGCGCCGTAGGTGAGAATCCCGTCGGGCACGTCCAGCGCCAGACCGGCGACGACGTGCACCGCCTGCTGGAACGCGGGATCGGCGTGCGGATAGGCGGCGATGATGCGGCGGTCGAACGCGAGCTCCATGAGGTGGCTCCGTGCCATGACCGCGAAGCCGCAGAACGCCAGCGCCCCCGACCAGAGCACGGCGCCGGGCGCGGCCGCCCACACGAGCCGCGAGATCGCCGGCACCGCGCCGAGCCCCGCGACGCCGGCCGCGATCCAGGACCAGTGGAACGCGAGGTGCGCCGTCGGATCGGCGGCAAGCACGGTCCAGAACTCGTGCGGACCAACGTCGGGCCGGCCCTGCAGCGCGGGCGGCATGAGAATCGCCGCGACGCCGGTTGCCACGTACGCGAGCGCCAACGCGAACGCCGCGATGCTTCCCACCGCCATGATCGAGGGATCGTCTCGCATGTGCCGCGAGTAGCAACGCTCGACGCGTCCGCGCTAGACGCGGCGACGGACTTTCAGCCCGCGGTGTCTGCCACGCGCGGCAGCGACCGGGCGCGCTACCACGGCCGCTACCTCCCCGGCAGGCGCCCGGCCCTGCGCCATGCGGACGCACGCGATCGCGACGCCGCCGCGCCTAGCGCGATCACTAGGAATAGCGCGAGGGCAGCGCTGTGCCGGCGCGCAGCGCCGCGAAGACGGCGTCGGGATCGGCCTGACACCAGTAGCGAAAGAAGAGGACGGGCGCGGGCGCCGCATAGACCGTCGCCTCCGGGGCGGGCGCCGTAAAGACCGTCGCCTCCGGCGCGGGCGCCGCAAAGACCGTCGCCACGGTCACCGTATCGGGCACGAGGAGGCGCGGCGCGTCCCACTGCTCCGCGACGACCCCGATCGAGCCCGCCCCCGCCGCACCGACGTCGACGATCCACGTCGCTTTGCCACCCTGGATGCCCGCGAGCGGACACGCCCGAAGCGCCTCCGCGAGCAGTCGCGTCACGGGCAAGCCGGACGCGACCGCGATCGTCACGGCGTGCGAGACGGTGTCGTCGCCCGCGGCGACGCTGTCGCGGTCGACGGTGACCGTCAGGAGCGGGTCGTGCCGGCTCCGCTCAGTCACGATCGGGCGCGCCGAGCGGGAAGAACGAGCGATACGGCCGCCCCCCATCGACCGCGCGCGCGAACGACGGACGCGCGAGCAGGCGTTTCCGGTACGCGGCGACGCTCGGGAACGCGTCGCCGATCGGGTGCACCCAGTCGGCGTAGAAGAGCGCCGGCGCGGCCGCGCAGTCGGCGAGCCCGAACGCCCCGGCCGCCCATTCGCGTCCGGCCATCCGGCCGTCGAGCCAGCGATACGCGGTGTCGAGCATCGCATGCGCGTCCGCGACCCCGCGCGGGTCGCGCTCGTCCGCCCCGCGAATGGCGTCGAAGACGACCTTTTGCATCGGCGTCTGGACGTAGTTGTCGAAGACGCGGTCCATCATGCGGACGTCGAGCGCGACGGCGCGGTCCGCGGGGATCATCGGCACGGGACCCGGATGGTGGACGTCGAGGTACTCGACGATGATCGTCGCCTCGACGACCGTGCGGTCGCCGTCGACGAGCACCGGCATGCGCTGCAACGGCCAGAGTCGCGCATGCTCGGCGGCATTCGCGTCGTGTCCGGGTGCGAGCATCTTCAGCTCGTACGGGATCCCGTTCTCGAAGAGCGGGATCAGGACCTTCTGGCAGTACGACGAAAACGGATGGGCGTAGAGCTGCAGCGTCATGGGCGCGACTCCTTCTCTCAACCGAGGCCGGGGGATTTCGGCAGGCTCGGGTCCATGTGATCCCACGGCTGCGCTTGGACGGTGAAGATGTCCCGCGCCGGGCGGAAGATCCTCGGGTCGTCGAGGCTCCCCGCGCGGACCGTCACGAGGTCGGGATGGGCCTCGGGAATCCCGTAGAGCGCCGCGCCGCAGTCGGCGCAGAACGCGCGGTGCACCGGCTTGCCACTGCCGCCAAGGACGCTCGCCGTCCGCGGCGTTCCGCACGTCACGCGGAACGCTGACGTCGCGACCCCGATGACCGGCGCATACGCGCCTCCCGTCTCGTGCTGGCAATCGCGACAGTGGCAGTTGAGCATGAAAAGCGGCTCGCCGCCGAACTCGTAGCGGACGGCGCCGCAGGCGCAACCGCCGGTGTGGCTCGGCAATGGGGCACTCATGGGCGGCTCCTCTCGAACGACATGAACATCGTGGGACCGGCCTTCGACATACTGATCACTCGTCGATCGGCGGCACCTGGAATCGACAGCGTCCCGTCCGCGGCGATCCGGTCGTACGCGACCTCGTTCCGGGAAGCGGGCGTCATCGCAGCCACGCGGACGTCGCGAAGAGCCGGAGGTCCGCGCGCAGCGGCGGTCGCGTCGCGTGGAGGCGGCGCAGACCCTCCTCCCACTCGGCGTCGTCGAGCATCATGAGCTGCGAGGTCGAGCGGCGGCCGAGGACGCCGCGCGCGAGGGCGTCGTCGAACGCGAGCTCGCCCGTGAGGGCTTCCGCGACCGTCGTGCGGGTTTCGGCGAATCCCGCCTCTTCGAGCAGCGCGCGGATCTCGGACGTCGCGGGATAGCGCTCGCGGTCGAGCCGGCGTGCGCTCGGGAAGGCGTCGTAGATCCACCAGGCATCGAGGTTGGCGTGCGGGTCGAGGGCGACGATCAGGATGCCGCCGCCACGGCGCAGGATGCGGCGGGCCTCGTGGGCGAACCGCCGGCGATCCTCGAGATGCTGGAAGGCGTGCATGCAGACGACGCGGTCGGCACTGGCGTCCCGGAGCGGGAGCTGCTCGGCGACCCCGCGCACGAGCCGCAGCTCCGATCCGGCGGCGCGCGCCTCGGCGAGCATCCCGGCGGACGGGTCGATGCCGACCGCCCGCCTAACCTCCGATCCGACGACGCGCAGCCAGTGCCCCGTCCCGCAGCCGACGTCGACCACGAGCGCGACGCGCGGGCGCGCCCGCACGAAGCCGCGCACCGTTCCCTCGAGGCCCGGGAAGCGCTGCGTCTCGTAGCGGCGACCGTACTCCGGCGCGACGACGTCGTAGTCGATCTTCGGCCGCGTGGCGGCGCGCGGCAGCTCGAGGATGTCCGGCGCCACCCATTCGGCGCGCGCCGTCGACGACAGGAGCCGATTCCTCGAGTAGTAGGCGAACAGGACGTCCGTCGCGGCGAGCGGACCGGCGAGAATCCGCGTGACGCGGTCTCCGAGGGACGTCTCGGGAGGGGCCTCGTCGAGCGACCGTGCGAGCAGCATCACGTACGCGCGCGTGATCGTCTCGTGGTAGCCGCGCGTCGGAGAGTTCGGCGTCCCGTGGACGTCGTTCAGCGCGCGGATGCCGGCGCGGAGACGCGTGAGCGCGTCGGCGGGACCGTAGCGATGGACGTGCCATGCGCCGACGATCAGGTGCGCCGTGTGCGTCCACTCCTCGTGCGGGATCGTTCGCGCGCGGAAGCGCGCGGCGAGCTCGTCGACGTCGGCCGTCGTCAGATCGTGCCCCGGCGCGGTCACTTCCGCGTGAAGAACTGCACCGCGTTCTCGCGTCGGGTCATCGTCGGGTCGGCGCCGCGACGGCGATCGGCAGCTCGACGTGCACGCCGTCGCTCGGGGCCCCGAGCTCGCGCCCCATCCGGAGCGCCGACTCCCCACCTTGGTAGTAGCCCTGGAGCCGTCCGAGCGTCCGATACCCGAGACGCTCGTAGAACGCCTGCGTGCCGCGCTTCGCCTCGCGCACCTCCAGGAACACCGACGATATCCCCGCCTCGAGCGCCGGCTTCTCGAGCCACTCGACGAGCCGTCGTCCGAGCCCATGGCGTCGGTACGCGGGATCGACCCCGAGGAGATCGAGGTGCGCGTCGTCGTCGCCGTAGCGCATGATCGCAAAGCCGACGATGCGCGCGCCAACGCGCGCGACCACGACGAGCGCGTCACGGCGGCGGATGCTGTGCGCGACCCGGCGCGGCGTCCATGACCAGTCGAGCCCGTCCTCGATCAGATCGCGCGACATGACCGCGATCGCAGCGGCGTCGGCCCTGCGCGCGAGTGCAAGCAGCGGCATGCCCGATTCAGTGCTCCGACGGCGCCCCCGATTCAAGTCGCTGCATCTGTCTATGGTCGTCGCGCGCGGTCTGCGTGCGGTGTCGGCGGCGGGTGGGTCAGGGAGGGCCCCTACGGTCGCCGGATCGCTGCCACCCAGCGCAGAAAGCCCGCCGCAGCCTCGCTGTCTTTCG
>JANNPN010000204.1:0-10938 GCA_031400185.1 Polyangiaceae bacterium | reverse complement strand
GTCAGGGTGATCAAGGTGCCCGGCGGCGGGGCCGCGCCGCCGCTCGTGACGGGCAGGTTGATGGTGGTCTCCATGGAGCCGCCCGCCGGGACGTTGGCGAAGGACGCGGGGCGGACGCTGCCGGCGCCGAAGCCGTTGTGGGTCGTGAAGTCGGGGACGCGGAACAGCAGGCTCGCGCTCTGGATGCCGTTCGTGAGGTTCGTGACCTTCAGGTTGAACGACGCCGTCTGTCCGGGTCCGATCGGATCGGACGTGGTCGTGAGGGCGTACGAGAAGGCTGGCGCGGCGTAGACCGCCGTGGCGCCGCTCGCCGTGGCGATGACGTCACCGTCGGCGTCGTGGATCTCCGCATCGACGAGGAGCGGCGCGGCCGCCGTCGCGCCCGCCGTCAACTGGACCGTGCGCGCGCCGCCGGCGAACCCGGCGAGCGTGCCGAGCGGCCAGCGGACGACGCCGTCCGCGCCCGGCGTGACGCCGCCGTCGGCCGACACGAAGGTCGCGCCGGCCGGAACGGGCAGCACGAGCTCGGCGCCGACGAGATCCGTCGCGCGGGTGTTGTGGAAGCTCAGCGTGTACGCGAACGCTCCGCCCGGCGCGACCGTACCTTGCGCCGTCGACACCTTGAGCTCGGCGACCCCGGAGGCGCGCGCGACGACCGCGCGCGCGACGGCGCCGGCGCGTCCGGCGTCGTCGACCAGGAGCCCGATGAGCGTGCCGTCGGGCGGAGCCGCGGCGCCGCTCGTCACGACGAACGGCAGGATCGCCGACTGCGATCCCCCGGCGGGAACGTTGCTGAGCGTGGCGGAGCGCGTGTTGCCGGCGCCGAATCCCGCGTACGTCGTGTAGTTCGGGACGCGGAAGATCGCGGTCACGCTTTGCGCCGCGTTGGTCCGGTTGGTGACGGTGAGGATGAAGGTCGCGACCCGGCCGGGTGCCACCGGGTCGTCGTCGGTCGACGTGAGCGTGTAGCTGAAGGCGGGATTCGCAGACACGGCGGTGGCGCCGCTCGCGCGGGTCAGGACGGCGTGGGTCACGCCGTCGTGCACGTCGGCGTCGACGACGAGCGGCCTCTGCGCGTTGGCGGCGGCGGTGAAGACGACGGTGCGCTCGCCGCTCGCGCTCCCGTCGAGCGTCCCGATCGGCCACCGGAGGAAGCCGTCGGCGTCGGGCGTGACTCCTTCGTCGGCGGCGACGAAGGTGGCGCCCGTCGGGACGCGGACGGCGAGCTCGACCGCCGACAGCGCCTCGTTTCGGGGATTGCCGAAGAGGAGCGTGTACGCGAACGTGCCGCCCGGCGCGACCGAGCCGGCCGTGGTCGCGAGCGTCAGCTCGACGGGCGGCGCCGAGCGCGTGACGACCGAGCGCGAGACGGTCCCGCCTCGCGCGCCGTCGTCGACCGCGACCGCGATCACCGTGCCGTCGGGGGGCGCCGCGGCGCCGTTCGTCACGACGAACGGCATGAGCGCCGACTGCGTGGCGCCGGCGGCGACGGCGTCGAACGCGACGCTCCGGACGTTGCCGGCGCCGAAACCGCCGTAGGTCGTGTAGTCCGGAACACGGAACGCGAGCGTCGTGTCCTGCGGCGCGTTGGTGAGGTTCGTCACGGTGACGCGGAAGGTCGCGGTGCCGCCCGGCGCAACGGCGTCGTCGGTCGTCGTGAGCGTATAGGCGAATGCCGGCGTCTCCTGCACGGTGGTCGCGGCGCTCGCTTGCGTGACGACTTCGCCGGTCGTCGCGTTCGTGAGCGCGGACTCGAGGACGACCGGAGTGCGCCCGCTCGGCGGTGCCGTGAGCCAGACCGTGCGGACGTCGCTCGAGTTGCCGGGGACCGTGCCGAGCTGCCAGCGCACGACGCCGTCGGCAGCGGGCGTCACGCCTTCGGACGCGGCGATGAAGCTCACGCCCGCGGGCACGCGGACACCGAGCTCGGCGTCGCCGAGCGGACCAATAGACGGATTGTCGAACGCGAGCGTGTAGGCGAACGCGCCGCCCGCGGCGACCGTGCCCTCTGCCGTGGTGAGCGCGAGCTCCGCCGCCGGTGTCGCGTCCGAGGCGACGGCGCGGGACACGGTGGCACCACGCGCCCCGTCGACGGCCGCGACGTCGACGATCGTGCCGTCGGGCGGCGCCGCGGCCCCGGTCGTCAGCGCGAACGGCAGCAGCGCCGACTCGGACGCGCCGGCCGGGAGCGCGCCGAACGCGACGCTCCGGACGTTGCCGGCACCGAAGCCGCCGTAGGTCGTGAAGTCCGGTACGCGGAACGCGAGGGTCGCGTCCTGGCTGCCGTTCGTGAGGTTCGTGACCGTGAGCCGGAAGAGCGCGACGCGTCCGGGCGCCGCGGCGTCGTCGATCGACGTGAGCGAATAGGCGAGCGCGGGATTCGCGTACACGGTGGTCGCCATGCTGGCACGTGCCAGCGTCCCGGCGCCGTTGCCGCTGAGCTCCGCGGCGACGACGAGCGGCGCGCGTGCGCCCACGGTCGCGGCGAACGTGATCGTTCGCTGACCGGTGGCGCTGCCAGCGAGGGCGCCGAGCGGGAAACGAACGAGGCCGTCGACGCCCGGCGTGACGCCGCCCTCGGCGGCGACGAACGTGGCCCCCGGCGGGACGGCGACGGCGAGCTCGACGCTGTCGAGCGGACCGAGCTCGACATTGTGGAAGCCGAGCGCGTACGTGAAGCTCCCGTTCGGACCGACCGTCGCGTGCCGGGTCGATGCGGTGAGCAACGCGCTCGGGGTCGCGTCGGTCCGGAACGTACGCGTCACCGACGCACCGCGTGCCGCGTCGCTGAACGTCACCGTGACGACCGTGTCGTCGGGCGGTGCCGCTGCCGCGCTCGTCACGACGAGCGGGATGATCGCCGCCTCCGACGCGCCCGGCGCGACGTTCGTGAACGCGACGTTTCGCACCGAGCCCGCGCCGAACCCACCGTAGGTGGTGAAGTTCGGCACGGTGAACGACATGGTCGCGTTCTGCAGCGCGTTCGAGAGGTTCGTCACGGTGAGGATGAGCGACGCCGTGCGGCCGGGCGCGGTCGTGTCGTCGGTCGTGGTGAGGGCGTAGGCGAAGACGGGAAGCGGAGTCGGCGTCGGTGTCACCGAGGTGGCCGAGGGCGTCGTCGTGGGGGTGCTCCCGTTCGTCGTCGGGGTGGCGGTCGCCGTCGCGCCCCCGCCGATCGTGGACGTGGCGGTCGGCAGCGTGCCCGGCGTTGCCGTCGGGACGGGGGCAGGCGTCGCGGTCGCCGGCGGGACCGTATCGCTCACGGTCTCCACCTCGGTGTAGTCGCTCACCTGGCCGTCCTCGTCGATCGCGAACGCGAGGTCGAAGGCGCAGCTCGGCGGATCAGCGGCGTACTGGACCTCGATCTCGACCTCGCCGTCCGTGCCCGCCGGCGGGTCGTCGAGCGGGATCTCGAGGTACTCCTCGACCACGAGGTCGCCGCGCTTCACGCCGACGACCATCATCGCCGGAAGGCCGCCGAGGCGTGCCGAGCGCGCGGCCGACCCGGCGCTCTTCGAGAGCGTTCCCCACTTCACGGTGACGGTCTGCGAGCTTCCGGGAACGAAGCGCCGCGGGACGCCGAGCGGGAACGAGATGCGCCGGACCCCGTTCGGCGCCGCGCTCGGCAGCGACGATCCGACCGTCGACGCCTTCGTGCCGGCGCCGCTCCCGCTCTTCTTGACGATGCCGAAGAAGCGCGAGATCGCGAACGTGCCGACGCGGGCTGCCGCGGCGGCGCTGCGCGCCGCGTCCTTGGCCGCGTCACTCGCGAGCGACGCGGGACACGCCGCCGGGTCGAGGAGAGCCCCGGCGCTTCCGAGCAGTCCCGCGTCGAGGAGCTCGGTCGCGCGCGGGAGCGTGCTCCGGAGGACCTCCGCGACCCGGCACTCGTGATGCCGCCGTACGCAGGTCGCGTAGTCGGCGACGCCGCCGAGCGGGCCCGCGCCGAGCGCGGCGCAGTCGTCGGCGAGCGCATCGAGGTTGAGCGCAGCCGCGGCAGCGAGCGTCGCGAACGGGAGGAGACCCGTGTCGGCGCACTTCTTGTCGACGGTCGCCGTCAGCTTGCCGCGCGCCGCGGCGAGCTTCGCGACCGTTGCGTCGCAGGAGGCGGTCGCTTTCGCGAGACACTTGGCGTCGCCGGCCTTCGTCTGGATGCACGCGAACACCTTGTCGATGCAGCCGCCGAGGCCCTTCTGCACGGCGGCGGCGAACGTGCGCCCCGCCTTGGTGAGGGTCGCTCCGCAGGCCGCGACGGCCTTGCCGAGCGTGTCGGACGGGCTCTGCGAGCAGTCCTGACAGCCGGGGAACGCGGGCAGGTGCGTGAGCGGCGACGGCGCGAGCACGAGCTCGATCAGCTCGCTCGCGCGCGGCTGCTCGGCGGCGAACGTCCGCTCGGCGCCGCGCGCCTGCTCGGCGACGAGGCACTGCGCGAGGGCCGGGACGCCGCTACAGACGTTCAGGCCGAAGTCGATGTTGCACGCCGCGGCCCGAGCACCAATGCCGAGGCCATCCACCGCGAGGAGATCGGCCGGCCGGAGCGGTGTGCCGCAGCTCTTCACGATCTTGGCGGTCGCGGCGACCTCGCCGCGCGGGAGCGCGTCGAGGAGGGCCTTCGAGCATTTCCCGGTCGCCTTCTGCAGGCACGCGCCGTCGCCCGGCTTCGTCTGGATGCAGGCGAGCACCGCGGTTGCGCACGCGTCGAGGCTCTTCAACCGGCCCGCGAAGAGCTTCGCGCCCGCCTGGTCGATCGCCTTCTGGCATTTCACCGCGGCCTTCTGGGCCTTCACGTCCCCGAGCCGCGGTGTCTCGGCGGCGATCGAGGCGGAGGACAGCACGAGCAGGGCCAGGGTGACGAGCAGGCGTGCGAACATCGGATCTCCTTCGAACAGCGGTTGAGTGCGAGGCGGGACTTGTCTCCTGCGCGGTCCGGGTCGTCAAGCGCGCTGCCGCGCTCGGACCGCGTACGGCGCGCACGCGCGATCGGATGGGCGGTCGCGGGTGCAAGCGAACGCGTTCCTCGTTAGAGGTGCCTGATGTCGTCGACGCGCGCGCGCGCTGTCCGCGATCGGACGGAGAAGAGCGGGCTCGTCTTCGCCGGTCTCTGCGCCCTCAACGGCGCCTTCGTTCCGGCCGTCGCCCGCCTCACGAGCACCGGCGCCGACCCGCTGCTCGTCGCGACCGTCACGAGCCTCTTCGCCGGCGCCCTGGCACTCGTCGTGTTGGCCGTGCGCGGCGAGGTCGGGGTGCTGGTTGCGCCCCGGAGCGGCCCGCGTCTCGCGCTCGTCGGTGCCCTCGGGACGGCGGCGGCGTTCTTCCTTTTCTATGCCGGCGCCAGCCGGACGAGCGCCATCGAGGCCGCCCTCTGCCTCCAGGTCGAGCCCGTCTATTCGTTGATTGCCGCGTGGGCTGGTCTCGGCCACCGCCCGACGGTGCGTCGGGTCGTGTCGGTGGGCGTGCTGCTCGCCGGCCTGGCGCTCGCTCTCGGCGCGCAGCAGCTCTCGTCTTCGACCGGCGTGTGGCTGATCCTCGCGACGCCGCTCTGCTGGCAGCTCTCCCACCTCGTGGTCCTGCGCGGCCTCCCCGGCGTGACGCCGCCCGTCCTGACGGGCGCCCGCTATGTCTATGGAGGCGCCATGCTGGCGGTCGCATGGCTCGTGTGTGGGGCCGGCCTCGGCGACGTCGCCACGCTCGGCTCCCAGCTTCCGCTCCTGGCGGTCCAGGGAATGGTCCTCTCGTACCTCGGCACGATCGTCTGGTACGCCGCGATTGCGCGTCTCGACCTCGCCCGCACGACGTCGATCGTGGTCCCGTCGATTCCGGTGCTCTCTCTCGCCGCCACGTTCGTGATCCTCGGCGAGGTGCCGACGGCGCGTCAGGCTGCCGGGTTGGGTCTCACCGCCGCGGGCGTGCTGGCGTTCGTGACGGCGCCGCACGCGGAGGCGTGGCGGGAAAGAATTCCAAGCGCGACAGCTCCGTTGGTGAATGTCGAGGAGTGATACGTCGCAGTTTTGTCAGCGCCTGCGGTTGACCACCGTCTGAACTTTCGCAGATGCAAATGCGAGATTGTTCTGGATCCGCTGCACATCCTCTTCGGGTAGCGCCACCCTCGTTTCGATACGTCGAAGCAGCTCCTCACAGGCGGCTTTGCTCTCCGCATACCGTCCTACCCAAAAGGCGCTGACTCCCAACTCATCCAGCAGTCGCCAATCGTAGACGTCTTGATGAACGAACAAGGAGTCGTTGGGCCGCGGTGTGTCGACGCCCACCTTCGCGAATACGTACGCTCGTCCGTACGCCTTCTTCTGTCGGAAGTAGCGCGCCAAATCATGGAGGGGCTCCGCTCGCGTCGGCCGCATGTCGTAGGCTGCAAGGTACTCTCGCAACACGACCTCCTCGGGCATATCCAAGGAAACCGCGACGCGGCCGAGCTCGAGCTGGGCCATGAAGGTCTCTTCCGCCCATCCGTCCATCGTCACGCGCTTTCGATACGCCTCGTACGCCTTCTGGGGATGGCCGGCGTGCCTGTACGATTGCGCGAGGTAGAACTGACTGCGCGCGTTGTCCGGATTCGACTTCAGGTCGTCTTCGAGCAAGCGCGCGTCGCGGAGGAATTTCTCTTCGCGCGACAGGCCGTGAGACTTGGCGCCTTGCCCCGAGTGGTAGATGATCCAGACGCTCTTGAGCACCTTCTGCTGCGTCGATCCGTCGACCTGGGACAAGTAGTTGTGGACCGGCCCCTCCCACTTCCATGTCGCGCTCCGGACGTTGGCTAAATGTGGCACCGTATAGCGCGTTTCGGCGTGGTGTTTGTCTATGCCGTAGGTCACCCCGGCTTCGAGCTTCTCGTAGAACTTCGGATCTGAAACGCCCAACTCTTCGTCGGCATCGATGAACAACAGCCAGTCCGTTCGATCGGCCTTGACCGCGAGCTCCAGCGCTTGCTGTCGATTGACGCCGAAGTTGACCCACGGTCGACGATGCACTTCGCCGTAGATGCCGTAGCCGGACATCTCTCGCTTGATCAGATCGATGGTGTCGTCCGTGGAACCTGTGTCCACGATCACGTAATAATCGATGTAGTCCTTGATCGATCGAAACAGCCGCGGGAGCACGGCGGTCTCGTTTTTTACGATCATGTTCAAGCAGATGTTCGTTCGCGGCCGCGTCACTCGACGTATCCTGACACACCATTCGCGCGCGCGAGGACTACGCGGACGCCACGACGGGAGCGCTGCGGCAGCGGGAGCACTTCATGGGTACGAACCGCCCGCGGGATCGAGCCCGACTCACTGCACCCGCTCCAAGGGCAGCACCAACCGCGCCGGCCCCGGCAACCCTGCTGCTGAATTGAGCCCCGCCGCGCGCGTCTGCGGCGTGCAGAACACCGCGACGTAGGTCGGGCGCTTCGGGTCGCACTGACCCCGCGCCGTGATCGTCTCGCTGAAGCAGGGGCGGTCGAGCTCGCGACATTCGCCGCTGCCCGGCACCAGCGCTTCGCAGTCCTCGCGGCCGCTGCCCGGACGGCAGCCGCGGTACGGAGCCTTGCTGCATACGCCGTCGACCGGGCCGCCGGCGCACGTGCCGCTGCCGTCGCAGCGGCCGCTCATGCAAGCGTTGGCTTGGACCTGCGCAGCGCACGCGCAGCGTGCGGAATCCTTGCCGCCGGTCTTGCATTGCAGCGTCGATCCCAAACTGGCTTCGCCGGTCGTGAGTGGGGCGAGGTCGATGGTGAGATCGCCGGCGGATTTGGTGGGAACGGGCTCGCAGTCGGTCGACGTGGTGCCGAGGACGGTGCTGACGCCCTGGGCATCGCACGGCTTGCCGTCTATGGCGCCGCCCTGGCAGCGGCCGTCGCGGGTGCCGTCGTTCGGCGTCTTGTCGTCGCGGCAGACGGGGCAGGGGCGGCCAACCTCTTCGCCGAGGAAGATCGACGACATCAGATAGATCTGGAGGTCGCCGCAGCCGCTCTTCGGGTCGACGCTGCCGCCGACCCCGATGCGGAGGCGGTTCACGACGCATGCGGGGACGCCGCCCGACGAAAGCGGGATCGGTGACCCGAAGAACGCGCCGCGTTCGCCGCCGATCGCGTTGCAGCGTTCGCCGCCGGCGCTGCAGTCGAGCCCGAACGCGAGCCGCTGCTCGGCCGGCCACGCCTGCGCGTGCGAAATGCCCGTCCAGCCGAGGTCGGCGCGCGCCTCGGGCCGCACGCGGAACACGACCGGCACGGGCCCTTTCGCCTCGGCCGCCGCCCCCTCCGCGGGCGTCGCCGTCGGATGCGGCCCCTCATGACCTTCGTGCGCAGGGGCAGCACCGAACGTCGCGAAGACGACGAAGCAAGCAAGGGCGGCGATGGGACGCGAGGAGCGCGAATTCACTTCGCGCTCCGAGGCCCATCGGAGCATTTGCGCGCGCGCAGCGCGCGCAAAGCGCACGGGGGCGAAATCAATCACTAAATGAACTTGAACCCCCCGTCCGCGACCAACCGCTTCGCCAACCGCGTCTTGGTGTCGATCGTCCGGATCGGGATGAACGGCGTGAACGCGCGCACCGTTTCGAGGTGGCGCTCGAGCTCCTCGCCGTCGAGCTCGTTGCAGAGGAGGCGCGCGGCGTGGCCGGCGACGCGCTGGTTCGCCGACGCGACGAAGACGTACGTCATGTCGAGCTCGGCGCTGACGTCGGCCAGCGGACGCAGGCGCATCTGCTCCAACACCCGCGCCGTCACGCTCTCCATCGCGTACACGTCGATGATCATGTCGGCGAGGATCATCAGATGCTGCTGCTTCTCGCCGAGGTCGGCGAGGCCGCGCTGCATCATCACCTGGACGGTGTAGGCGACGACGCGCTTCGCCATCTCGGCAGCCTGGACTTCCTGCCCGAGCGGGCCGAGCGTGCAGAGCGGCCGGCGCCCGACCTCGCCGATCTCCTCCTGCACCTTCTGGAGGAACTGGAGATACGGGATGCCGCCCTTCGCGACCCGCTTCATGAGCGTCGCGGGGATGATGAGGCGGTTGATCTCGTTGGTGCCCTCGAAGATGCGGTTGATGCGCGCGTCGCGGAAGTGGCGCTCGATCGGGTACTCGCTGATGAAGCCGTAGCCGCCGAGCGTCTGGAGCGCCTCGTCGGCGACGAAGTCGAGGCACTCGGTGCCGAACACTTTGATGATCGAGCATTCGATCGTGTACTCGTCGAGCACGTCGACGACCTGCTGCGCGTAGTCGGACGCGTTCGGGTCGAGCATCGCAGTCGCGTCGTCCATGAGGCCGGCGGTGCGGTACGACATCGCGTCGGCGACGAAGATGCGCGTCGCCATGTCGGCGAGCTTCTGCTGGATCGCGCCGAAACTCGCGATCGCCTTCCCGAACTGTTTCCGCTCCGACGCATAGCGGATCGCGCCGTCGAGGCACTCGCGCGCCGCGCCGGCGGCGCCGCAGCCGAGCTTGAAGCGGCCGACGTTCAGGATGTTGAACGCGATCTTGTGACCGCGCCCGGCCTCGCCGAGCAGGTTCGTCGCCGGCACCTGCGCGTCCTCCAGGATCAGCTGACGCGTCGAAGACCCCGTGATGCCGAGCTTCCGCTCTTCCGGGCCCGTCGACACCCCGGAGAACTTTCGCTCGATCAAGAACGCCGTGAACTTCTCGCCGTCGATCTTCGCGAAGACGGTGAAGAGATCGGCGAACCCGGCGTTGGTGATGAACTGCTTGACGCCGTTCAGCACATAGTGCGTGCCGTCGGCGGAGAGGATGGCGGTCGTGCGCGCGGCGGTCGCGTCGCTGCCGGAGCCGGGCTCGGTCAGCGCGTACGCCGCGAGCATCTCGCCGCTCGCGAGCCGCGGGAGGTACTGCGCTTTCTGCTCCGGGGTGCCGTAGTACACGAGCGGCAGTGTCCCGATGCCCGTGTGGGCGCCCCACGAGACACTGAACGAGGCGCACTTGGCGGCGCGCTCCGAGACCAGCATCGACGTCGCCTTGTCGAGCCCGAGCCCGCCGTCCTTCTCGGGGATGTCGATCATCAGGAGTCCGAGCTCGCCGGCGCGCTTCAAGAGCCGCGGCATCAGGCCCTCTTCCTTGTGCTCGATCGCGTCGAGGAGCGGCAGGATCTCCTTAGTGACGAAGTCCTCGGCCGTCTCGGCGTACGCGAGCTGATCCGCGGTGAACTCGCCGGTGATGAAGATGTCCCGGCTGCCGAGCGGCTCGATCAGAAACGCGCCGCCGCGCGCGATGCCGGGGAGACGGACGGGATCAGTCGCAGCGTTCGTGCTCGCAGGCGTGGGACTCGCCATGAGATCCTCCAACGCGTGTCGGACGCCTCGCGTCCTAGGCGCGGCTCAGTCGCTCGATCTCTTTCCACTCCGCCGCGTTGACCGGCATGGCCGACAGGCGAGGCAGACGCACGAGCGGGAAGTCGCGAAGCGAAGGCCGCTGCTTCAGCTCCGCGAGCGTGACCGGACGTTTCAAGCGTTCGACGGGGGCGAGATCGACGACCGCCGCCTTCTCGTCCTTCTGCTTCGGATCGGGGTAGCCGGCGGAAAGCGCCTTCGCGATCCCGATGACCGCCTTCTCGTCGCCGGTGTGGTAGATCAGCACCTGGTCGCCGCGCTTCACCGCCGCGATGTGCTTCCGCGCGACCGGGTTCTTGACCCCGTCCCACACCGTTTTGCCGTCGCGCTCGAGCTGATCGTAGGCATACGCGCCGGGTTCGGTCTTGAAGAGCCAGATGCTCGCCACGCGTCGTCCTCCGCGTCTGGCTAAACATGCGGGTCCGGGCGCGTCAAATCGGAGTCGCTGCGTGGTGGCAGCAGGCGGGCGGGTCGGGGATGGCTTCTACGGTCGCCGGGTCGCTGCCACCCAGCGCGGACTGCCCGCCGCAGCCTCTCTGGCTTGCGCACACGCGAGGTGCGGCTCCCCGAATCCATCCCCGCCCCACCCGCCTGCTGCACCA
>JANNPN010000177.1:0-3079 GCA_031400185.1 Polyangiaceae bacterium | reverse complement strand
CCCCCGCCCCCCCCCCCCCCCCCCCCCCCCCCCCCACCCCCCCCCCGCCGATGCGTCGCCACGCAGACCGCTCGCGCCAGACCGAGGCTCCGTGCTTACCCGAGACTCCTTGACCGCGATGGCGCACTGTACCAATAGGAGCGCCCATCGTGATCGACGCTCGCGGCGCCAGCGCTCCCTTCGACGACCCTCCCCGCTTCGTTGGTGCGCGCGTGCTCGTCGCGACGGCTCTCGTGGTCGGGCTCGCGCTGGACAGCGCCAAGGCGCGCGCCGCATCGCCGTCGGCGGCGCCGCCGGTGCGCGCGACCCCGGCGAGCGGCTTCGGCTTCGACGACGTCGCCGCGAAGGCGAAGGTGCTTGCGAAAGAGCCCTTCAAAGCGCCGCCGCAAGTTCCCGAGTGGCTCACCAAGATCAACTACGATCAGTGGCGCGACATCCGTTTTCGTCCCGACCAGACGATCTGGCGCGAGCCGCCGGGACCGTTCCAGGTGCAGCTCTTCCACCCCGGGCTCTTCTACGACCGTACGGTCGCGGTGAATGTCGTCACCGGGAAGAAAGCGAAGCCGCTGGACTTCTCGCCGAGCCATTTCGACTACGGCCGGAACGACTTCGCGAGCAAGGTCCCGCAGAGCCTCGGCTACGCGGGCCTCCGCCTGCACTCGAACTTCAAGACGCCGAAGTACTACGACGAGGTGATCGTGTTCCTCGGCGCCACGTACTTTCGCGCCGTGGGCCGCGATCAGGTCTTCGGGCTCTCGGCCCGCGGCATCGCGATCGACACCGGGCTCTCGTCGGGCGAGGAGTTTCCCTACTTCCGGGAGTTCTGGGTGCAAGGCCCGAACGGCAAGGACAAGGAGGCGGTCGTCTACGCGCTCCTCGACAGCCCGAGCCTGACGGGCGCGTACCGCTTCACGATCACGCCCGGGGACGAGACGATCATCGAAACCCAGGGCCGGCTCTACCTGCGCACGCAGCCGCGGAAGATCGGCTTCGCGCCGCTCACCAGCATGTTCTACCACGGCGAGAACTCGGTCCGGCACTTCGACGACTTCCGCCCGGAGGTGCACGACTCGGACGGGCTCCTCATCTCCAACGGCAACGGCGAATGGCTCTGGCGGCCGCTCGACAACCCCGAGAAGCTCGAGATCAGCTCGTTCCGCACGCCCGCGCTCCGCGGCTTCGGGCTCATCCAGCGCGACCGCGATTTCAAGAGCTACGAGGACCTCGAGACCCGCCCCGACCTCCGGCCGAGCACGTGGGTGGTCCCCTACGGCGACTGGGGCACCGGCCACGTCGAGCTGATCGAGATTCCCACCAAGTCGGACGCGAACGACAACATCGTCGCGTACTGGGTGCCCGACCAGCAGCCGAAGGTCGGCGAGCCGTACGACTTCGGGTACACGCTCTCGTGGTACGGCGAGGACGTGAAGCGGCCGCCGCACGGCAGCGTCACCGCCACGCGCCGCGACGACCACGAGGGCAGTCGCCGCTTCGTCGTCGACTTCGGCGGCAAGGCGCTCGAGGCAGTGCCCGGCGACCAGATCCTCCGCGGCGACGTGACGGTCGCGAGCGGCGACGACGCCGCCGAGGTGATCGACCAGCACGTCGTGAAGAACCCGGTGACGGGCGGCTGGCGTCTCACCTTCCGCCTGAAACCGAAGACGAGCGACCCGATCGATCTCCGGGCGTACCTCGATCAGGGGAGCGAGACCCTGACCGAAACGTGGACGTACCTCCTGCACCCCTGACGGGGTGGCGCGTCAGAGCGCGAGCAAACTTCGATCTCGACGACTTCCGCCAATGCAACGGCATCGGCTGCAACCCGAGGTCGGGCGCTGCGTCCAGCTGGGGCCGGAGGGTCCAGGATCTCGCCTGCCGCGAGACACCGCCGCACCGTGACTGAGGGTGCGACCCGTGCTACCACCCTCGCGGCGCCCGCCCCCACACCGCCAGGAGGATCCCGATGAAGTACACGCAACACAATCCGCTTCCGATCCCCGACGTCGGCCCGACCGAGCCCATCGACGTCACCATGACGTCGATCTTCGACTGGGAGTACGCGCTCGAGCGCGAGAACCTCCTCGCGCTCTACGAGAAGGGCAAGGCCAACACCTGGAACGCGAGCGATCTCGACTGGTCGGTCGACGTGAACCTCGAGAAGATCCAGCGCGACTACATGGGCATGGGGTCGCAAGAGGTCTTCAACCAGATGCTGAGCCCGCCCCGCCCGCTCGACGGCGACGAGGCCGTGACCCTGAACCTCAACATCAACGCGTGGATGCTCTCGCAGTTCCTCCACGGCGAGCAGGGTGCGTTGCTGGCGACCGCGAAGATCGTGCAAGGCGTGCCGTGGGAAGAGGCCAAGTGGTACGCCGCGAACCAGGTCGCGGACGAGGCGCGCCACGTCGAGGTCTACCACCGCTATCTCACCGAGAAGCTCGGGGTCTCGTTCGGCGTGAATCGGCACCTGCGGGTGCTGCTCGACGAAATCATCTCCGACTCGCGCTGGGACATGACCTATCTCGGCATGCAGATCATGGTCGAAGGTCTGGCGCTCGCGGCGTTCGGGATGATGCGCCTGCAGTGGCCGGACGAGCCGCTCATCCAGGACATCACCACCAGGATCATGGCGGACGAATCCCGTCACGTCGCCTTCGGTGTCCTGTCACTCGAGCACCTCTATACGAAGGAGCTTTCCGCGGCGGAGCTGAAGGAGCGCGAGGACTTCGTGATCGACGCGACCCACCTCATGCGCGATCGCCTCCTCATGGAGGACGTCTACGAGCGCATGGGCTTCGACGTGAAGACGTGGGTCGACTGGTCGATCAACACGCCCTTCATGTCGGGCTTCCGGCAGATGCTGTTCTCGAAAATCGTGCCGAATCTCAAACGCCTCGGCCTCCTGACCCCGCGCGTCCGCGACGCGTATGCGAAGCTCGACCTCCTGCGCTTCGAGCACATGAAGGACTCGAGCGAGGATCCCGACGTGGCTTCGCCCGCGGAGCTGGTCGAGGCCCTCACGAAAATCCGCGCCGGTACCGCGGCGTAACGTCGTCCGGTCGCGCAGCGCTGCGCGGCC
>JANNPN010000176.1:0-6279 GCA_031400185.1 Polyangiaceae bacterium | reverse complement strand
TCGCCTGGAGGACCGGGTCCGCGGGCAGCTGGCACGTCTGCTGGCCGACGGGCATCGCCCGATACTACCTCCGGTACTGCAGGGACGGAAAGCAGGACCGGCGGGTCGGTCATCGATCGGTGTGTCCACCAAGTGTCCAGTCGACCTCTGCGAAGACTTCCTCGGAGGGAATCAGTTCCGCCCGGCCCGCTTCGATTTCCTCGAGCCTGCTCTGGATCTCTGCCTCCCAGGCGGCACCAAGCTCTCCGTAGGTGCTGCTGTCGAGGCTCTCCAGAATCTCAGCAGCGAGGGCTGCGCGTTCTGAGGGCAACTCGTAGCGGTTTGGGCGGTGGCGTCCAGTCTCCCCGAACGACCTGGCTGTCCGCGGGGCCTCATGCTGCGTGCTTCACGGTCAAAACGCGGAGGGACGAATAATGAGGTGCAGATCCCGTCGGGGACGCTCGTCATGTCGCGTGCGTAGCGTGCGACGCTCGTGGCATCGTCAGCAGTGGTGGCCGAGTTGGTGTCACTTGGCGTCCCATGTTTCGGTGCCGTCGAGTGCTCCAACCAAGCGTGGAGGTGCGCGTTGTCGGCGTGGCGTAGCGTTCCAATATTCGGGTCGAGGTGTGGCCGAGCAGCGTGGCGATGCTGGAGATGTCCGCGCGACCTTGAATGCGGAGGCGCGTCGCGAATGTGTGTCGGCGATCCTTGAAACGGAAGTCACGAATCGTGGCGTGGCGGAGCGCCGGCCGGAAGACCAGACGGTCGTACTTGACGGATGCCCAGATGGACGCCAAGGTGCGCGCGCTCGCCATCGAGGTGTCGGCGCCCAGCGCACAGAGGCGCTGATCACGGTGTGCCGGAGCCTATGGGATCAATCCGACGCCGGGTGGTGGCGCGTGCCGCCGCATCAGCCTGAGAAGGAGGCGCCAATGAGCGACCTTCGCCGCGTCGTGACGGGGCTCGACGCTGAGGACCGTGCAGTCGTCCAGTTCGACAGCCAGCTTGCGCTCGAGCCGGGGCCGTTCGGCATCAACTCGGTCAACCTGTGGATCACCGACAGCTATCCGGCGGGCTTCTCGTTCACCCATGACACCGTGCCCCGGCCGATCGGCATTCCGCCGCCTGACAACGGCACCAAGTTCCGCATCGTCGAGTTCCCGCCGCTCGACCAAGCGACCGAGGCGACGATGCCGCCCGGCCTTGCTGCATGCCCTAGTCGGCGACCAGGCGCCGAAGCGCGGCCGTGCCGTCAGCCACCCGCTGATGCATCGTACGCGCAGCGTCGACTATGCGATCGTGCTGTCGGGCGAGGTCGACCTGATGCTCGATGAGACCTCGGTGCACCTCAAGCCGGGCGACGTCATCGTCCAGCAGGCAACCAACCACCGCTGGGTCAACCGTGGTGCCCAACCGTGCCGCATCCTGTTCGTCCTGATGGACGCCAAGGAGCCGTAGCGCGTTCGGGCGCTACGACCTCGCCATCACGCAGCCTGCTTGACGATGAGAACTATGCGGAACGGCTGCTGTCGTAAGGTACACATCCGTCAGCCGGGCATCCAATCGGCGTCGGGCTTCGACGGCTTCGGTGTGTCGCTCGCGCCATACGTCGAGCACGATCTCGCGAAAGAGAGCCAACTATTCGGCGCGGGGCTGACGCGCCCGTGCGCCGTTCTCGACGGAACGGATCGCACGGGCGCACCGGTCCTCGTCTACTGACAGACGCCGAAGATGCAGGATGCACTCGGCGCGCATTGGTTGCTGCAGCTGCCGCAGTTGTTCGTGCTCGAGATGATGTCCGTCTCGCACCCATCCGAGCCGTCCGCGTTGCAGTCGTCGAAGCCGATGTCGCAGGTCTCGCATTCGACGTTGTTCGGGTTGCAGAAGGCTCCGGGGCAGCAGTCGGTTCCGCCCGGGCAGGGCGTCGGGGCGTTCACGCATTGCGCTTCCGCCGCGCACGGCCCGTTGGTGGCGCAGTCGGTGCAGACTGCCGTCGCACAGCTCCCGGGGCCGGCGCCCTGCGTGGTGCAGAAATCCACGCAGCCCTGGCGCGCGTCGGCGCACGTGAGTCCGCCCGCACACGGTGCGTCGCAGAAATCGACGCCGTTGGCGCAGGTGCAGCGCTCCGTGGATACGGGCCCCGAGCATACGGGCGGCGCCGGGTCACAGATGCAGCTGTGCTGACAGAACCCGGGACAGTCGTCGTCGTCGGTCCCGTCGCACTCCTCCGTTTGCTGATTGATGACGTCATCGCCGCACCTCGGCGGCTCGCACGTGCATTCGGATCCGCAGACACCGGGCGCGCACGTCGCGTTGGCACCGGGCGGATCGCACGTCTCGCCCGCGTTGTTGACCACGCCGTCGCCGCACGTGCCCGGGAACTTGTACGCGGGTACGCAGAGCTCACGAACGCCGAAGATGTCGAAGGTGTCGTCCTCGAACTGATTGCTCGTCGAGACCCTGAGCGGCGACTGCGCCGCGGCCCGAACCTGGTAGCACATGAGGTGCTTCATCGGATCGACGATCCCCTCGCCGTTCTTGTCCACCGGAGTGCAGAGGTGGGTCGCCCGCTTGACGTCGACGGTGACTGGACCGAATTGCGTCTCGAGATCGACACCGGTCAGACGCTGGCTCGCCCCTCGCACGCGGTAGCATTTGTAGTGATCGATGGGTGCGGCAAGCGGATCGGGAATTTGTGACCCGATCTGCTTCGAGGCCGGCACGAGCAGCCGGTCGGGGCGCACGAGGTCCACTGTCAGCGGATTGAAGATCGGGTTGTCGGGGGCCACCGGAATGTCGAGCTTGCGCTTGAAGCTCGGGGACGTCTGCCGAATCGTGTACGACGTCAGGTGCGCGAGGTCGCCCGGTGCCGTCGGATCCTCGCCGTTCTTGTTCGCCGGTGCGCAGAGACGCTTCGCTCGCCGCACGGTGACCGTGCTGAACGTATCGGGTGGATCGAACTGATCCACGAGGGTGACGCCCGTGCGATTGAGCGGTGCCTGGTGCGACTCGTAGCAGAGGAAGTGATTCAGCGGCTCCGGCGTCGCGGTGGCCGTCGGCGTTGGGGTCGGGGTGGCGGTGCCGGCCGTCGACGTCACGGTCGGCGTCGCGCTTGCGGTTTGCGTCGGCGTCGGGGTTGCGGATTCCGTCGACGTCGGGGTTGCGGTTTGCGTCGGCGTCGGGGTGACAGTTTCCGTCGGTGTCGCCGTCGCCGTCGCGGTGGGCGTACTGAGGGCGACGTCACAGGCCGAACCTACCCAGCCGGCGTCGCACATGCAGTCGCAATTGTCCGGCCGGTAGCCAGCCGCGGCGGGAGCACCGTGGTTCGAGCAGTCGGCGCTCGTGCACTGCTCGCGACACTCGCCACCGACGAGCAGGTATCCGGAGTCGCATTGCGTGCACGTCGAGCTCATCGCGTTCGTGCACGTAAGGGTCGCACAATTCGGCACCGGGGTGCAGGGCGTGCATTGCGTCGGCACCGTCGCGCTCTGCCAGGTACCGCTCGCGCAGGCGGAGCAGATGGAAGTGGACGCGCTGGTGCACGTGACCGTGCCCGCGCAGTTCGTGACCGGCGTGCAGGCCTGACACTCTCCGGACGGGGTCGTGAACTCACCGGCGTTGCACACACACGCCTGGGGCACGCCGCCGACGCATGCCGGTGTCGGGGTGCCATGGCAATCGAGCGGCGGAATCCCTTCGTCGATCATGCTGTCGAAATCGTTGTCGTCGCCGTCGCACACCTCGCCGGCGTACACCGCGTCGAGCACGACCTCGCCGTCGGCGGCACTCGTCTGCACGGTGCAACTGAAGCAAATGCCGCCGCGCCCGCCGCCCGCGTCGAACGTGGCCGACGGCCCGATCGTGGCGGTACTCCTCGACGCGACGCGGATGCGCCCGCCGCCGCCACCCCCGCCGCAATCGTCGCACAGGCCGCCGTTGTTCTGGGCATTGGTGCACTCGCCCTCCTCGTACGACGATGCGACCGGCGTGCACTGGTTCGAGGCGTTCGCACAGACGGTCCCGAAAGCGCCGCCGAGATTTTTGCAGGTCTGCCCGAGCCCGGCGTCGCACTGGAGGTTCGACGTGCACGGAGTGCAATTGCAGGGCGAGCAGCGCCCGGAGACACAGGTCTGGCCCGTGGCGCAGTCCCCGTTGATCGTGCAGGGAAGACACTTCGGCTGGGTGTCGCCGCCGCGCCCACCAGCGGCGCCGACGCGCGCGCCGTCGGCGACGGTCACCGAATCGCCGATCAGCGCGACCGTTCCGCCTGCCCCGCCACCCGCATTGTCGTTCTGCACTGCGCATCCGCGGTTGCCCTGCACCGTGACCTGCCCCTGGACGTCGAGCGTGCCGGTCTGGCCCGGGGTCGTCGCGATCAGGACGATCCTGCCGCCGCCGTTGCCGCCGCGGGTACCCGCGGCGGGAGGGAACCCGTCACCGTCACGACATCCCTTGTCGCCGCCCGCCGCGCCGAAGCCGGTGTCGTAGATAGAGTCGACGAAGGACTGGCCGGCGGTGGTTGGAAGCCCGTCGTTGTTCCGACAATCGGTGAGCGAGACGCACGCCGTGTTCGTGCCGTTGACTGCGCCCACGCAGTCCTCTTCGTAGCCCGCCGGAAAGACACAGCCGCTCGGCGGGCAGTCCTTCGTTCCGGCACCGCCGCCGCCGACGTGGGCCCCGCCGCCGCCGCCATCACGGACGCCGCACCCCCCACGCCCGCCAGCGAGAGGTGTCGAACCGGGACCCTCACCGTTCCGGCAAAGGTCCGCGCGGAAGCCCGCGCCCTTGGCGCTGATGGAGCCCTGCGGCTCGATCGTGATGCTGCCCGCGCGCAGGATGAGGAAGCCGGTGTTCGCCGCGCCCGTGTAAGGCGGCACCACGATGCGGCCACCGTTGTGCACGACGACGTTGTCGAAGGTCTGGACGCCTCCGAGGGACACCGTAGAGCCCGATGTGACGATCAGGTCGGCGGCGCTCGCCGAAAACGGGAGGAGGAGCAGGAAGGTGCCGAGCAATGCAGCCAGGCTGCCACGAAGGATGAGCACAGGGGACCTCCGGATGTAGTGGCGATAGAGGCGCCGCCATAGCGGCATCCGGGTACGAACGTCCAGCGATTGTTGCCCGCATTGGTGCCGGCACCGGCGCATCGGGCGAGATTTCGCGCGAGCTCCTCGACCGGCGGTCAGCGCGTCGTTCCGCCGAAGCGGAGCCTTCGTAACTGCGGAGTCAGTTGCTCCGTTCTGGAGCACCCGACCTCGAGGTTTCGTTCACGTCCTTGGCGCGACGGCGGCTCGGGATCGCGGTGCGCCAGCACGCTCTCCATCTTCAAGAATCCCGCGGCGGGCAGGGAACTAGCGCTCGAAGACGGGCCGACCCATTCGGACGAAGCCGTTCACCGGGGCGGTCATCGATTCGCGTCGACTGGCCGCGCCGGGCGGCCGCGGGCCGTGCCGGTCAAAAGACCCGCGGGACCGGCGGTAGCAGGTATCCCGTGCCGAACGTCCCGAGCGACTGCACGAAAAAGACCAACCGCGATTCGCCGATGGCGGTGTTCGAGCTGCTGAACAACAGGCCGCCCGCGGCTCCGTTTGCGGCCTCACCGACGAGCGAGATCAGATCGAACTCGGTCACGCCGCTGACGGTCACAGTCGTGAAGATCGGTGGCCCACCGTCATGACCCGCCCCGTCGATCTCCCACGTCGTCGAGCCCGGTGTCACGAACGCGCCCTTGGTTGCTGCATTCTTCAAGCTCACGAAGATGACCTGGTTGCCGTGCGCCGACACGGGCGCCAGGGTCCGCGGGTCGTAGTACGCCGCCAGGGTCAGCTGCGGCGGTTGAAACGACTGATAGACGACTGTGTTGCCGTCGACGACCACCCCCCGCGGCACCGTGGAGCCGTCGAACTCAAAGCGTGCGGAACGTGCCGGAGCCGGCGAGCCCCATGCCGAGCCCGTCGCGAGGTTCGCCACCGTGAAGTTTCCCGAGAGCGAAGGAACGTGTATGGGCTCGCTGGCATCATTGACGACGCTCGCCACGGCGATCCCCTGTTGGGCGGCGAGTCCGATGGTCGCTTTCAGCGCTCCGACGTCGATCACGCGCGTCTCGAAAGGTCCGAGTATGTACGTCTGGACGGCCGTGGTTACGCCGAACGTCGGCCCGTAAAATTCGATCCGTACCGTCACGGGATCAAGCCCAACCTGGCCGAGGTTCGCGAACGTCGTGAAACCTTCGCGTGTGTCGTAGTAGTAGATCAATTGCGAGCCGACGCTCGCAGGCTGGTCCAGCGGTACCACTATCGC
>JANNPN010000153.1:0-9322 GCA_031400185.1 Polyangiaceae bacterium | reverse complement strand
CGTATGGCTGGTCGAGAGCCGGACCTTCCACGGCGACGCCAATGGGACGCTCCGGAAGGCCCTGGAGACGACGCGCGCCGTCGAACGGCGGGTCGAGCTCGCCGGGATCCTGGCCGAACGCTACGCCACGCACTGACCGCGCGCGCATTCTTGCGACTAGACCCCGAGGCGTCGTGCATCACGGCCGCAATCGTGCGGCCACGCCGGTCGCATAGCGAGCCCGCAAGACACCGCGCTGCGCGTTCGCCATGCCAATATTCCCTTGAAGTTTCTTGACTGTACGCGTGTCAGACATGTAGTAACTTCGCAGTTACTCTGCCCGTATCAGCATCGTCACGTCATTCGTAGTCCGCCGTTCCGAAGGAGATTGATCATGCCCTCCGCCTCTCGTTGGCTCTCCCGTCTCGTGACGCTCGTACTCGCGCTCACGCTGTTCGCAAGCGCGTCGCCGCCGTCCGCTGACGCCGCGACCAAGCTCTTCATCGTCGCGGGTGATCTCGGCGAGCTGTGGCGTGTCGATCCCGTCACCGGGAAGAAGATCAGCGGCTTTGCGGTACCGAGCATCTCGTCGCGCCCCGGGCTCGGCTTCGACGGCACGTTCCTCTACTACACCGACGAAACGCTCGCGGAGGTGCGCGTCTACACCGAGGCCGGTGTGCTCGACCGAACGCTGCCGAAGCCTGCGGGCACCGAAGCCGGCAGCGGCATCGGGGCGACCAAGACGTCGGTCTTCCTGGTCGGTCTCGACAACGTCATCAACGAGCTCAACCCGACGACCGGCGCGGTGCTGAACACGTTCACGATCCCCGGAGCGTCGCAGGGACTCGCATTCGCCGGCGCGCTCAACCGCTTGCTCGTCGTCGTCCACGAGAGCACGACGATCAAGAAGATCACGCTCGCCGGTGCCGACGACGGAAGCATCGTCGTGCCGGAGCTCTTCCGCGGCCTCGCCTTCTCGTCCTCGTCGAGCACGATCTTCGGCACGCGTGGGGGCTTCCTCTGGGCCACCGACACGAGCGGCAACCTGCTGCCCGGTTATCCCGTCCAGATCCACGACGACGTGACGAACGTGACGCCGCTCAAGACCGGTGCCGCCGCAGCCGACGAGCCGGTGCTCGAAGAGTGCGGCGACGGGCAAGTGAACGCGGACGGTGAGACCTGCGATCCGCCGGGCGCACCCCAGACGAACGGCGCCACCTGCCGAGCCGACTGCACGTACTGCGGCGACGGAACGACCGACACGAGCGAGCAGTGCGACGACGGCAACACCGTCAACACGGACGACTGCCGCAACGACTGCACGCTGCCCCGCTGCGGCGACGGCGTGAAGGATCCGAACGAAGAGTGCGACGACGGCAACCTCATCGACGAGGACGGTTGCAGCGCCACGTGCAGCGTCGAGCCCTTCTGCGGGGACGGCACCATCGATCCGGAGCTCGGCGAGCAGTGCGACCCGCCCAACACGCCGGGCTGCGACGCGAACTGCCACGCGACCGAGATCTGCACCGACCAGGTCGACAACGACGGCGACGGCCAGATCGACTGTCTCGACGACGACTGCGACTGCCTCCCGATCGGCCGTGACCCGGGCGCGATACGCTTCGGCCGCCCCGGCACCGGCGACCAGTTCGCCGTGCACGGCAGCCTCGATCCGACGACCCAGCTGAGCCCGGGGAGCGAGGACATCAAGTTCCTGCTGACCAACACGAACGGCGCAGTCGAGATCTACAAGGTCACGATTCCCGCCGGCGCCGTGAAGCAGATCGGCCGCAACCTCTTCCGCTACAAGAACAAGCTGGCCCAACGAAACCGCGACGGCGTCGCGCGCTTCGACCTCCGCTACTTCCCGAAGAAGGACATCTTCACCTTCGCGCTGAAGACCTACGGCGACCTCTCGAAGGCGACGGTCGCCGATATGGAGGTCCAGCTCGCGATCGGCGCCGACGACGCATTCCTCAACAAGTCGACGTGGGGCAAGACCCCGAAGGGTTGGATTCTGACGCTCCCCGGCGAGCACTGATCGCCGAAGCTTTCACCCAAAGGGGGACGCGCCGCCGCGGCGCGTCCCCCTTTTTTTTTGCGTCTCGAGCAGCCGACGAGCCCTCCACCGTCCGCCGCCCCCGCCGCTGCTCGCAAGACGACGACCGGCCGACCGGGGTCGTCACTCGGTGGATCTTGCGCCCGCTGCCTGCGTGGACGACCGTGCGGCGCGGGCCGCCCGGCGGGGCGCGTGGCGTCGTACGCGACACCTTCCCCGCGCGCGTTCCCGACGGTCGCCGTCGCGGCGCGTCCGGACACTTGCCGCCGCTCCCGCGAGCCACTCCGATGATTGCAGGTCCGCTGGCCTCGATCCGTGGCCTAGCGGCAGGTCGACTTCGACGGTCCTTGCTTGCACTCCATGTACAGATGTCTCGCACAGGAGCTTCCCATCCGAACGACCCAGGTGAGGCTCGCTTCCTCGAACGCGTCGTCGAGATTTGCCGTCTCCGCCTTGAAGGTCATTCCCCAACTGCCGGCCTTGACGCGAAAATCGAGACGCGTCGCGCCGTTCTCGGCGGGGCTGGCCTGGGCGCGCGATGCGACGAAGCGATACCGGCCAGGCGCGGAGCCGGCCCGGACCTCGCTCGACGGAATCGTCGACGTATAGAGCTCGGTCCCGTCCGCGGCGACCAAGGAGATTTGAACGCCCGTCACCGTCGGATCGACGGGTGCATCGAGCGTGAACCTCCCCTTGGCCGCGAGTTTGATCCCCGACGATTTCTTGAGCAACCGCACACGGTTTACTTCGATCTCAGTGCCGTCGGGTGCCGAGCAGTCGCCTCCGGCACATGCGTCGGCGAGACACGGGTCTCCGCTGTCGCACGCCACGCAGCAACCGGGTGGACCCGTGTGAACGCATTTGTTGGCCGCCTCATCGCACGTATCGACGGTACATTCGACGACATCCGCACAGTTCCTGGCATTCGAGCCGCACACCCCGGCCTGGCAGACCTCGTCTCCGTTGCAGAAGAGCTCGTCAGCACACGACGTGCCATTGGGGCGAGTTCCGAACGTGCACGTCGTCTTCGCCGAGCAAGCGTCGAGCGTGCAGGGATTGGGCGTTCCGATGGGCAGCTCCTGCGACAGATTGCTTTCGACGCCCGAGATGCTGCCGATCGCGACGACCGCGAAGTAGTTGACGCCTGACGGACCCGGCGTGAACGGCACGACCGCGGTGATGGATCCGTCGGCGGAGGGCGCGGGGTTTCCCGACCACGCGCTGCTCGAGTACGGGACGCCCGCGTTTCGCACGTAGACGCGATAGGTGCTGACCTGACTCGAGCTCGGCAACCAGCGCACCCGCGCATTGGCGGCCGTCGCGTTCTCGGGTGCGATGGCCATGCACAATGAAGCCGCAAGGATGAACCCTGCCGTCAGCTGAGCACGCAGTTTTGGCTTCGACATCGTAGTCGGTTCGTCGGGGTGATTTGCCGTGTCCGGGGCGCTCGAAGGTCCGCCACCATCGGAAGTCGGCTCGGACGACGGTCGTGGAATCGAGTGCTCTGCCTCGCGGAGGCACCGCGAGACGACGACGCGGCTCGAGCTCCTCCCCAGGATTCGAGCGCGTCTTGTCGGACGCATGTCGGATACCCAATGACGCGGCAGCCTGCAACGAACTTCTCATCAATCGGCGCGGATATGCCTCTTTGGAAGCCGATGCTTGCAGGATTGCCTGAGTGCGCTGCCTACTCCGGCGACCCGGGCGAGGCGACGCCCTGCAGCTTCTCGATCGTGCCGCGGGCACGCTGGACGTCCCCGAACGACAACCCCTCGATCCAGAGGGCCACGATCCCGGCCCCAACGACGATCGCCACCTGGCAGACCCAGAGCCCAATGGCGAACGCCTTGGCGCGGGCGATGGGCATGCCGTAGAGCGCGGTCAGGGTCGTCTCACTCGCGATCTGCACCACGCCGACCCCCGCCGGCGCCTGCGGGAGCGCGATCGCGAAGGACAGCACCACGAGCAAACCGAGCGCGTGCTGGATCCCGAGCTCCGTGAAGCCGAACGCCCGCAACATCAGGAGCTCGAAGAGCAGCATGAAGGTCCAGAGCACGACGGTGAGCAACGAGCAGGCGGCCATCGCCCGTGCCGAGCGCAGGCCCGCGAAGCCTTCTTGCAACGACCCGAGCCGGCGCTCGACGCGCGCCCACCAGCCCGTGCCGATCTCGAGGCGGCGGCGCGCGAAGACGGCCAGGATCGTGATCAGCACGACGAGGACGCCGGCGATGGCCGCGGCGTCTTTCTCGATCCGCCCGAGGAACGCGGCATCCCGAACGGCCGCGTCGGGAGGGAACGGGGCGAGGAAAAGAAACACGACCAGAAGCGCGATCGCCGCCGCGAGATCGAAGACGCGTTCGACGACGAGCGACCCGGCGGCCTGCCAGAAGCCGACCCGACGCTCGAGCCGGCTCAAGACGAGACATCGGAGCGGCTCGCCGAGCCGACCCGGAAGCGTATTGTTGCCCGCGAAGCCGATGAACGTGCTGGTCAGCCGGTGGCGGAACGAGACCGCGTCGTCGCGCAGCAGGTGCCGCCAGCGCCACGCGCGCGCGACCGACGTCATCAGCAAGCAGCAGCCCGCGAGCGCGATGAGCGCGGGATCGGCCCCGCGGAGCACGCGCCCGATCTCCTCCCACGGCGCGTTCCAGGCGAAGAGTGCGAGGCACGCGCTCGCGACGACGAGGCCGACCCACATCGTCGCGTGGCGTGGCCGGCCGTTCGTCATCTCAGCAGGATAGACCTGCCTCACCCGCATGGTCCATGCGGATACGACGCTCAGCTCGTGGGTTCGCTCAGCATGACGTCGCCGATCCGGAACTTGCCCTGGACGCGGATGCCGAGCACGCCGTCGAGGGTCGCGCCGGGCACCACACGGGCGACATCCGCCGCGAGGTCGATGGTGACCAGGCGATACGAGCTCCCCTCGACCGGCACCGCCTCGAGCGGCAGCGTCGTCTTCTTGCCCTGGACCACCGGCGCGGTGAGCCCGGCCTCGTAGCGCAACCGGGCGATCCCCTTCTTCACGCGCACCCGCACCTCGATCGCGAGCTTCTGCTCGTCGCGCACGACCAGCGAGAACGTGCGGTAGGCGGCGGCGAGCGTGTCCTTCTTCGGGAAGCCGACGGCGATCTTCGGGCGCTTCGCGTCGCGCGGCTCGGTCCGGATCGTCGGTGCCGCGAGCTCACTGTCGTACTCGTTCTCGACGACGGTGCCCATGCCCTGCTGCACCCAGCCGCCCGCAGGCAGCAACAGCTCGGCGGAGGGCGTCGGATCGGCCGGCAGCACGCCCGGATTCGCGACCGTGATCTCGGCGACACGCATCGTGCCGCGGAGGACCACCTGCGTGACCGCGACGAACTCCACGTTGAACGCCGCGTGCAGATCGGCGCGGAGATCGCGGAGCGTCGTGCGATAGCCGCCGACACGCGCACCGAGCGGGAAGCGCGACTGACGCTTCCCGGCGGTCGGGACACCGTCCTCCACGGCGTAGGTGAGGCCGTACATCCGCCCGTCGCCAGCGCGCACGCTCACGCGCAGCTCGGAGCCGGTATTCGCTCGGGTGACGGCCGACAGGATCGGGTGCGGCAGCGCCAGCGTCGGTCGCTCGGCATACGCGACCGCCCCGGCGGCACCCGGGCCCGATTCGACGATGAGCACGCGCGCGCCGCCGGCCTCGGGATCGGTCGCGACGCTCGTGCGAGCTCCCGGGCCCTTCTGCGCGGTCCAACCCTCGAGCGGGAAGGTGAAGTGGTCGGACGACGGCGTCGCGACGCCGGTCGGCACCCGCGTCGGTCCGACCGCCGGCGTCGCCGTCGGCGCGATCGTGGTCGGGGCAACGGAGGTCGGGTGCGCAGTCGGCGCGCGCGTCGGCGCGACGGGGGGAGCCGTCGCGGTTGCAACCGGCGTCGCGGTGCGCGTCGGAACGAGCGTGGCAGTGGCGCGCGGCGACGTCGTCGGCCCCGGCTTCACGGCATCGCCCTGGCCGTAGACCCGGAGCTCCCCGATCGAGATGAAATCGTCCTTGCCCCCCGGGCGGCCCCAGATGCGGATCGCATCGCCGGTGATCGGCGCGAACGTGAGCTCGTAGGTCTCGTACGAGACGCTGTCGTTGGCGCCGATGTACGGCGGCACGGTGATCAACGACGACACCGCGCTCCATTGGCCGTTCTTCCGCACGTGCACCGTGAGCGTCTGGAACCAGCCACCGCGGGAGAAGTGCATGCCTTCCTGGAACAGGATGCGCGAGAAGGTCTGCGGCGCTGCGAACGCGTAGCCGATCCAATCCTCCTGGGCCTCGTTCTTGCCGTCGTTCGTGTCGTACTGCCGCTTGGCGTCGTTCGTACCGGGGGTCGCCATGTCGCCGTTGCGGATGACCTCGAGGTCCCTGTTACCGAGGCCGGTCGCGATCGGGACGCGCGCGATGATGCTGCCGCCCGCCGTGAGATCGGCGGCCGCGGCGGTGGGGCCGGGTGCGGGCGTCGCGGTCGACACCGGCGTGGACGTGCGCGTCAGCGTCGCCGTGGGAAGCGGGGTCGCGGTGGCCGTGGAGACCGGCGTCGCGGTGCGGGTCGCGGTCGGCACGGCGGTCGCGGTGCGCGTCGGGGTCGCGGTGCGCGTCGCGGTCACGGTCGGCGTCGTCGTGATCGTCGGCGTCGCCGTCATGGTCGTCGTTGCGGTCGCGGTGGGCGTGGCCGAAACCGTCGCGGTCACGGTGGCGGTGAGGATCGCCGTTGCGGTCGCGGTCGGTGTCGCCGTCGACGTCGCGGTTGCTGCGGGCGTCGCGGTCACGGTCGGCTCGGCGGTCGCAGTCGGCTCGGCGGTCGCAGTCGCTTCCGCGGTCGCGGTCTCGGTGGGCGTCGCGGTCGGCTCGGGCGTCGGGCTTTCGGTCGCGGTCGCAACCACAGTTTCGGTCGCGGTCGGATTCGGGGGTTCTGTTGCGGTCGGGGTCTCGCTCGGTACCGGGGTTTCGGTCGCTACCGGCGTCGCCGTTTCGGTCACGCTCGGAATCGCCGTCTCGGTCGCCGTCGGCACAGGGGTCGACGTCTGGGTGGCCGTCGGCAGTGGTGTCGCCGTCTGCGTCGCCGTCGGGAGCGGCGTCACCGTACGTGTCGCGGTCGGAAGCGGCGTGGTGGTTTGGGTCACCGTCGCGGTCGGAACCGGCGTGCTCGTCCGGGTCGCGGTCGGGAGCGCGGTCGCCGTCCGGGTTGCGGTCGGGAGCGGGGTTGCGGTCTTGGTGGCCGTCGGAACCGGCGTGCTCGTGCGCGTCGCAGTCGGGACCGGAGTCGCAGTCCTGGTCGCCGTCCGCACGGGCGTGCTCGTACGCGTCGGCGTCGCCGTGCGCGTCGCCGTTGCGGTCCGCACCGGCGTAGCGGTCCTGGTCGGAGTCGCGGTCTTGGTCGCCGTCCGGACGGGCGTCGCCGTGCGCGTCGACGTCGGGAGAGCGGTCGCGGTGCGGGTCGCCGTCGGCACCGGGGTGCTCGTCAGCGTCACGCTCGGGAGCGGGGTGCTGGTGCGCGTGGCCGTCGCCGTCTGCGTCGGCGTGCGCGTCGGAGCCGACGTCGCGGTGCGCGTCGGCGTCGGGCTCGCCGTCCGTGGCGTACGGTCGTTCGGATCGAGCGGGTTGCTCCCCTGGGCCACCTCGACGCCGTCGCTCACGCCGTCGCCGTCGCTGTCGGCGCGCAGCGGATCCGTCTCGCCGGCATCGACGACCATGTTGAGGTTCCGGTCCTCCGCGGCGTCGGTGAGTCCGTCGTCGTCGGAGTCGACGATCGCGGCGGCCGTCGCGTACGTGATCGAGAGCTCGTTCGAGGGCGTGCTCTCGCCAGAGCCGTCGTAGCTCGTCACCGCGAAGTGCGTCGTCGCGCCGATGTTCACGCCCGTCAGCACCCAGCGGATCGTGCCGTCTCCGTCAGGCGTCGGCGCGCCGACGTTGATTCCGGCGCCGAACTGTCCGCCGTTCTCCCGCACGTAGATTTTGTAGCCGCTGCTTCCCGCCACCGGCGACCATCCGACGCGCGCATCGTACGCGGCCGCGGACGTCGCCATCGCGACCACGAGCGCCAGCACAGAGAGTGCTGTTTCGACGGCGCGATGGAGCGATGGAGCGGGAAGCATGGCGCGCTACGTAGGCAAGCCACGTGCCGCTTCCAGACCACACAACAAGCGCCTCCGTTCCTGGGAGGACGCGCAGAATCACGCCGTTCGCGCGCGTCGTGAATCTCCGCGACGTCGAACTGTTGGACTGCCGCCGCGTTGCTTCGCATGGCGGAGCGCCAATCCTCGCTCACGCCGGGCTACCGTTGCAGGAGTGACGGCTGGCAGACGTTCCCCTCGCCGCATCGCAAGCGTGTGAGCCGCGATCTGTTGTGCGCGGACGAAGCGACCTCAGGGCAACAGCGCGGATAGCTCGTTCGAAAATCCGCTCATGCGTCCCTGGTCATCATAGGAGGTGAGCGCAAGATAGACCGTCTCGCCGGCATCGCGAATCGCGAGCTCGAAGGTCGCGACACCGTCGGCGTCGGGCTCGGGCGCGCCGACGTCGAGCGCATTGGTGTACGCACCCGAGGTCATCCCCCAATGGATGACGTAGCCGGCGACGTCGGGGCTCTCTCGCCATCGCACGAGCAACGAGCGACCCTCCCCGTCGTCCGAGGCTCCACCGCCTCCGCCGCTTCCACATCCGAGAACGAGGAGGACGACGCACATCACGGACAACCAACGACTGACAGGGCGCGACACGGGGCGATGGGTCCGTGTCTTCCTGCGCTCCGAGCACCTCGGGAGTCAAGGGGATTCCGCGTGGCGGCGCGGACTGGAAGATGCGCTGCGTGCGTTCCGACTGACAGTTGTCGTGCTGGACGACATGGCAGCTCCATGACAATATCCCGACGCTCGCAGGGTCCTGTAACTGCGGGCGTGTGACCCCCCGGTCGCAGGTACCCAATACTGGGATGTTTTTCGCGGTGCGTTCGCTGAACGGCTTGGCTCGGGGGTTGCAGTGTCAATCTGCTGAGCATGCTCCGACGACACGCATCCAGGGCCACCGTCGCCATCGCGCTGCTGCTCGCGAGCATGCCCGCGACCGCATCGGCGTATTCCGTCGCGGTGCGGTGGACCGGCGGCGCTGATCCGTCGAACGCCGGCTACCGTCTCTACGTGCAGCCCGCCGACGGCGCCGAGCGCGCGGCGATCGACGTGGCGCGGCCGCGGCGCGCCGGGGGCGGCCCCATGGCGGCCGGGTTGAGCGACCCCCGCGGCGAGACGACCACAACCCACGCGAGC
>JANNPN010000109.1:0-10566 GCA_031400185.1 Polyangiaceae bacterium | reverse complement strand
CCACCCGCCGCCGATTCGTCGAAGCCCGGACCTCGCCGGCGCGCAGCATCGCCGCGCCAATCCGACGGCTTCAAGACGATGAGAAGAAAAATGGTGCAGGCAGGCGGGCGGGTCGGGGATGGCTTCGGGGAGCCGCAGCTCGCGTGTGCGCAAGCCAGAGAGGCTGCGACGGGCTTTGCGCGCTGGGTGTCGCGACCCGGCGACCGTAGAAGCCATCCCCGACCCGCCCGCCTGCTGCCACCGCCTGCGATTTGCCCACCACGCGCGCGGCCGGTAGACCGACGTCATGTCGGTCTCGCGCCGCGAATTCCTGGTGACGGCACTGGCGGTCGGGTTCGCGGCGGCGGTCCCGCCGACGGAGGCCGAGGCCGTCATCACGACCGCCACCGACGGGCTCACGGCCGGCGAGGTGAAGATCCCCGCGGCCGGCGGCGAGATGCCGGCGTACCGCGCGGCGCCGACGAAAGGCGGGCCCTTCCCGACCGTGCTCGTCGTCGAGGAGATCTTCGGCGTCCACGAGTACATCAAGGACGTCTGCCGCCGCTTCGCGAAAAGGGGCTACCTCGCAATCGCGCCCGAGCTCTTCGCGCGCCAGGGCGACCCGACGAAGCTGACCGACGTGCAGCGTATCCGGAGCGAGATCGTCCTGAAGACGCCCGACGACCAGGTCATGGCCGACCTCGACGCGACCGCCGCCTGGGCCGGCAAGAACGCCGGCGACACGGGGAAGCTCGCCATCACCGGCTTCTGTCGGGGCGGACGCATCGTCTGGCTCTATTCGGCGCACTCCCCCAAGCTGAAAGTCGGCGGCGCCTGGTACGGCCGCCTCGACGGCGAGCGGAACGAGCTGCAGCCGAAGTACCCGATCGACGTGGCACCCGATCTGCAGGCTCCGGTGCTCGGGCTCTACGGCGGCAAGGACGACGGCATCCCGCTCGAGCAGGTCGAGAAGATGAAGGCGGCGGTTGCCGCCGCCTTGTCCAAGTCCGAGATCGTCGTCTACCCGGACGCGCCGCACGGATTCCACGCTGACTACCGACCGAGCTACCGCGAGAGCGACGCCCGCGACGGCTGGAACCGTCTCCTCGCCTGGTTCGCGCAGCACGGCGTCGCGTAGCCCGACCGCGCGATGCCGAGCGCGCCGCGAGCGGAGCTCATCGAGGTCGCGGGCCGCGAGGTCACGGTCTCGAACCCGGCCAAGATCTACTTCCCGGCCGACGGGTACACGAAGCTCGACCTCGTGCGGTACTACGTAGCGGTCGGCGACGGTGCGCTACGCGGCATTCGCGGCCGGCCGATCGTCTTGAAGCGCTACGTCGACGGAGCCGACCAGCCCGCGTTCTACCAGAAGCGCGCACCGACGAGCCGCCCGGATTGGATCGAGACGACGACGCTGCGCTTTCCCTCCGGCCGCACGGCGGATGAGATCGTCGTCCGGGACCTCGCGCAGCTCGTCTGGATCGTGAACCTCGGCTGCATCGACCTGCACCCGCATCCGGTGCGCGTCGACGACCTCGACCATCCCGACGAGTTGCGCGTCGACCTCGATCCGGTACCGGGCGTGCCCTGGGACGACGTACGGCGGACGGCGCTCCTGTGTCGCGACGTCCTCGCCGAGCACGGCCTCGCGGCGTGGCCGAAGACGTCGGGATCGCGCGGCATGCATTTGCTCGTGCGCATCGCGCCGCGCTGGAGCTTCGACGAGGTGCGGCACGCGGCACTGGCGCTCGCGCGCGAGGTCGAGCGGCGTGCGCCCGGCCTCGCGACGAGCGCCTGGTGGAAGGAGGAGCGCGAGGGCGTCTTCATCGACTACAACCAGAACGCGAAGGACCGCACGACGGCGTCGGCATACTCCGTCCGGCCGACCCCCGACGCGCGCGTGTCGACGCCGCTCGCGTGGGACGAGGTGGCCGACTGCGATCCGGCCTCATTCACCATGGCGACGGTGCCGGAGCGCTTCGCGCGCCGCGTCGATCCGGCGGCCGGCATCGACACGGCCGCCGGCCTCCTCGACTCATTGCTCGCGCTCGCGGCTCGGCAGGCGGAGGACGGGCTCGCCGACGCGCCCTGGCCGCCGCACTACGCGAAGGGCGCGGACGAGCCGCGGCGGGTAGCGCCGAGCCGGCGCGCCGGGGCGCGGACGCGCGCGACGAAGGCGACTGCCGCCGATCGGGACGAGGCGCCGGCGACGCGGGCGTCGAAGGCGGCGGCCGCGAGTGAAACGCCGGGCGCGGATCAGGGCACGCCGCGGACCGCGGGCGAGCCTACGCCGCGGGCCGCGGGCCAGCGCACGCCGCGGGCCGCGGCGAAAGCCGCGCTGATCACGGTCGCGTGCGCGAAGAAACGCGAGGACGCGCTCGCCGGGCTCGAGCGCTGGAAGGGGCGGCATGCGGGCGTCGCGTCGCGGCTCGCCGAGAACGACGTGCTCGTCGACACCATGCGCGGCCGCTCGAGCACGTGGACGCGCATCCGCGTCAACCTCCGCGCCGTCCCGGTTTCCGAGCGGCCGCCCGCGGCGCCGCCCGATCCGGACTACGATCCGCGCTCGGAGTGGCGAAAATCCTAGCGAGCTCGTAGGGCACGGTCTCCTCGAGCTGGTCGTACCGGCATGTCTCGGGCGACTTGTCGGGGCGCCAGCGAAGGAAGTGCGTCGCGTGCCGGAAGCGCGTGCCTTGCAAGTGGTCGTACGCGACCTCGCAGGCGCGCTCGGGACGGAGCGGCTCCCACGAGAGCTCTTTCCCGCGATTCCAGCGGCTCGTCGCGCCGGGCTTCCGCTGCGCCGACTCGTGCTCGCGCCACTCGCGCCAGGGGTGGTCGGTGAGGGCGTCGTCGCGGAGGGGCGCAAGCTCGCGTGCGAGCTCGGACCGGCGCGCGCGCGTGAAGCTCGCCGCAATGCCGACGTGGTGGAGGACGCCCTCCGCGTCGTAGAGCCCGAGCAGCAGCGAGCCGACGAGCTCGTTCGGACCGTCCTTGTGCCAGCGAAAGCCCGCGACGACGCAGTCGGCCGTGCGCTGGTGCTTCACCTTCACCATTGCGCGCCGTCCGGGGTGGTAGCCGTCGTCGAGCCGCTTCGCGACGACGCCGTCGAGCCCGGCACCCTCGAAGCGCTCGAACCAGTCGCGAGCGGTCGCGCGATCCGTCGTCGCGGGCGTGAGGTGAATGGGCGGCGCGGCGCGGAGCACGCTTTCCAACTGTTTCCGCCGCTCACCGAGCGGCGTCGCGCGGAGATCCGTGTCGCCGAGCGCCAGCAGGTCCCAGGCGACGTACGAGGCGGGAGTTTCGGCCGCGAGGCGTGCAACCCGCGACGCCGCCGGGTGGATCCGCTGCAGAAGCGCTTCGAAGTCGAGCCCGCTCGGCCCCGCGATCACGATCTCCCCGTCGAGCACGGCCTTTGCTGGCAAAGCGGCGCGGAGCGGCGTCTCGAGCTCGGGGAAGTAGCGGTTCAAGGGCTTCAGCTCGCGACTCTGGATGTAGAGCTCGTCGCCGTCGCGAAAGACGAGCGCGCGAAAGCCGTCCCACTTGGGCTCGTACGACCAGCCGTCGCCGACGGGAAAATCGCTCGCGAGCTTCGCGAGCATGGGCTCCACCGGTGGCGCGAACGGCAACGTCACGACGCGATCATGGGTGTCCCGCCCGCAGCAAGCAACCTCCAGCACGGCCGGTCAGCGTTGCGGCCTTGCCAGACGCACGATCGTGGCGACGGCGTCGGCGACGAACGCCCGGCCCGGAACCTGGACGAGCGCGCCGTCGATGATCGTGGTGACGAGGCGGGCGACGTCGAGGAGCTCGGCGCGGCGCGCGCGCGGGCGGAGCTCGCGGAGCACCGGCAGGAGACTCTCGTAGAAGGCCGTGTAGACCTCGTGGTGCAGCTTCCGGAAGCGCCGGTGGTGGAGGGCGAGCAGCGACATCACCACGTAGACGCGGCCACCCTCGTGCGCCCACACGTCGATCAGACGACGCGCGATCGCCGCCAGTCGCACCTCGGGCCCCCCCGGGCCGGCCGCGATCGCCACGACCTCGGCCTGGTTGCGCGCGAACTCGGCGCGCACGACCGCTTCCAAGAGGTCGTCGCGGGTGGGGTAGTAGTACTGGAGGTTCCCGAGCATCACGCCGACGCGCGTCGCGATCTCGCGCAGCACGAAGCGGTCGTAGCCGTCGTCGACGAGAACCTTGCGCGCTTCCGCGAGGATCTCGCCGCGTCGGAGCTCGCCCTTCGGCTGTCGCATGGCTCAGTAATTTAGGTCATTGACTTGATTTGGTCAAAGACCTATTCCGTCGCGCCATGACGAGCATCGACGAGGTCGTCCTCACCCGTGCCGCCACAGCCGAGCCCGACCGCATCCCCGACCTCGTCTGGTCGACCGGTCCGGCGTCGTACCGTTACATCTTTGGCCACCGCGCCCGCTTCGACCGGCTGCTCGTCCGCTCCTGGGAAACGCCGGACACCTACTTCGGCCATACCGAGGCGACGGTCGCGGTGCACGGCGGTCGCGTCGTCGGCCTCGAGATCGGCTACGACGGCGCGCGGAGCTACCGGACGCGCGCGAACCTCGGTGCGGTCACGGCGGGGCTCGTCGCGGAAGGCGCCCTCGGCTCGGACGAGCTGGCAGCCCTACTACTGCGCGCCGATCAGGCGAGCTACCTGAATCCCTACGTGCCCGACCACGCGTACTACGTGCTCGCGCTCGCCGTCGTTCCCGAGCTCCGCGGCACCGGCGTCGGGGCGCGGCTCCTCGCCAACGCCGTGGAGCGCGGTCGCCGCCTCGGCTGCCGCGAGCTCCACCTCGACGTGCTGTCCGACAACCCCGCCGTCGCGTTCTACCGGGCCCACGGGCTCGTCACGATGGCGGAGACGATCGCGCCGGAGCCGTGCCGCAGCCACGGTGTCCCGATGGAGCTCCGCATGGTGCGGCCGCTCACCGGAGGAGAATCATGAAGCTCACCGACCTGCCGTTCCAAGCCATGGGGCCCCAACCGCCGTTCGACGCCGCCGACCTCGAGCGTTTCGTCGCCGGCCCGCGGGTCGCCGTGCTCTCGTACGTGAAACGCGACGGCACGCCTGCGCAGGCGCCGATCTGGTACCAGTATCGCGACGGCCGCTTCTTCATGGTGACCGCGAAGACGTCGCCGAAGGCGAAGGCGCTCGCGCGTGCCACGCGCGCCTGCCTCACCATCCAGGACGAGATGCCGCCCTACCGTGCGGTCATCGTCGACGGCGAGGTGACCCTCAGCGACGTCGCCGTCGAAGGCGGCATCAACAGCTGGCTCGCCATGCACTACTTCGGGCGCATCGGCGGCCGCGAGTACGAGAAGCTCGCCGCCGAGGAGAGCCACAAGACGGGCCTCAGCCTGGTGAGCTTCGAGCCGGTACGCGTCCGCGGCTTCGACAACCATCGCCTCATCGGCCGCGGGCTCCGGCTCTACATGCGGCTCCGCGAGAGCCTGCCGCTGCCGCGCAGCTGGTTCTGAGGTCGGCGCCTCGCCGCCCTCGCGACCGGTCCGGCGGCATGCTACTCCCGCGCTCGCGAGGAGACGACGCATGCCGACCATGCACTTCGGAGTCACGTTACCGCAGATCAAACGCCCGTGGAGCGACACGCAGGCGGTCGCGCGCGAGCTCGACGGGCTCGGCTTCCACTCGGTCTGGTTCAACGACCACCTCTACGGCGTGCCGATGCCGAACCTGCCGATCCTCGAGGCGTGGACCGCACTCACCGCCGTCGGGGCGATCACCGAAAAGGTCGAGCTCGGCACGCTGGTGACGCCCGTCGGCTTCCGAAACCCCGCCCTCCTCGCGAAGATGGCGGCGACCCTCGACGTCGTCACCAACGGTCGCGTGATCGTCGGCCTCGGCTCGGGCTGGTTCCAGGCGGAGTTCGCGGGCTACGGCCTTCCTTTCCCGTCGTTGAAGGATCGCCTGGAGCAGCTCGACGAGACCGCGACGATCCTGAAGCTCCTCTGGACCGAGGCGCAACCGAGCTTCGCCGGTAAGCACTATTCGCTCGACGCGACCTACTGCGAGCCGAAGCCGGTGCGCAAGCCGCCGATCCTGATCGGCGGCGGCGGTGAGAAGGTCCTCCTCCGGCTCGCGGCCAAGCACGCCGACATCTGGAACAACCTCGCCGTGCACCAGAGCGACCTGGGAGCGAAGGTCGCGAAGCTTCGCGAGCACTGTGCCGCCGTCGGCCGCGACCCGTCGGAGATCCGCGTCTCGCAGCAGTGTCTCGTCGTGATCGGCGAGACCGAGGACGACGCGCGCGCCAAGGCCCACAAGGCGGCGGCGATCTACGGCGGTCACATGGGGGCCGGAGGACCGCTGTCGATCGCCGGCACCGCCGAGCAGTGCATCGAGAAGATCGAGGCCCATCGCACGCTCGGATGCACGATGTTCGTGATGGAATTCTTCGGCCGCGACACCCGCGAGCCCGCCCGCCTCTTCGCCGAGCGCGTCCTGCCCGCGTTTCGCTCGTAGTCGCGAACATTCGCCTTCGCTCGCGTCTTGCCGTCGCGCGGGTGGTCGCTGCGAGGGGAGGCGTGGGCGTCGGCTCGCCTCCACTCGACGCGACCCTGCTGCAATCTTCCCTCCGCCTATTCAGCTCGCGCGCGGTAGAAGGGGCTCGGTTTGTAGATGCGGCCATGATCGTCGTCGTGATGCGTGCTGAGACGGGAGCGCCCACATGTCTTGGCGGGAGACACATCGCGCAGTGGCCGGTGCTGGGCCGTGGGGGTGTCGCTTTCGCAGGCGATTCAGCTCGCACGCCTGACCCTGCGAACACTTGTCTCTTGAAAGGGAGGGTGTGCGAGACGTTGAGCCGGCGAAGGCGACACCCCCACGCCCCTGGCAGAGACGGTCGCGCGTCCGTGATCGTCGGACCCACGACGAGCCAGTAGTTACTGGGGGGCATGGCTACCGACCCGAATCGCGAAGTTCAACGCTGGTACGCCGAGGCAGACGCGCGCGGATGCCGATGCCCGAGGGGATCTCGACGGACCGAGATGCCGATGGTCGTCATCGGTCGTGGGGCGCGCCGGGTGTGGGGTCGCGGGTCATGACTGGGAACCGAGCGACGCCTGCGTTATGCTCCTCACGGCATGGTTTCCGACAGCGACCGCCGACACTTTGCAATCATCGCGGCAGCCGAAGCCGAGATGGCGCAGGAGATGATTTTCGAGGACGCCCGCCGAGCTCCTGGCGACAACATCGCCCTCGGACTGGAGCTCGGCGAATTGGCGGCGGCGTTCGGGACCGACGTGACGAAGCCTGATCCTGTTCCCGCGGCGGCGCTCTGGCAAACACGGATTGAACGCCGCGCCTCCTCGACCTGATGGCCGACACGATCGATCTCCGGGGAACATTCCTCACGGTGGTCGCTGCCCTCGGCAACGCTCAGATCGATCACGCATTCATCGGCGCCCTCCCCGTACTTGCTTGGGGTCGCGTCCGCGCCACCACCGACATCGATCTCGTGATCGCGACGGGTGCAGGATTCGATGCCTTGAGGGCGGCGCTTGAAAGCGGTGGGTTCAGGCTGGAGCGTCAGGTGGGTCCCACCGACGCGTCCGACACGCTGCCTGACATCGCGTTCTTTCGAGCGCCGGGCACGCGCGGCACCCGCGTCGATGTCTTTCTCGCCAAGACGGACTTCGAGCGCACCGTGATCGCGACCGCGCGGACCACCGAGGTTCTGGACGTCCCAGTGCGCCTGGCTCGTCCCGAAGCATCGATCATCTACAAGCTGATCGCAGCGCGGCCCAAAGATCTCGACGACATCGAGGGGATCTTCGCGGTCCGACAAGCAGCGGGCGACGCGCTCGATTGGACCTATCTCGACCGCTGGGCGACCGAATGGGGTGTCGAGGAGCGGCTCGCGCCCTACCGGTTTCGATTCAGGAGCACCTGAGTTCCGCACGGCGAGTCGATCGCCGACATCGGCAACATGCTGGAGCTTGAGCCGCGCCATTTCCGCGCCGTGAGCGGCCTCGGCACGATCATGCGCTCAATCGGCGACGACAAGAGAGCCATGGTCGCCTACCGTCAGGAGCTCGAGGTCGACCCGCATCTCGAAAACGTCCGCGAGGAACTCGACCAGCTCGACGCCGAGACCGCCCGGCCGGATACGTAGGCGCCTGTCGCCGGAACCTCTCTCACCCTCCTTGCCTCTAACGATATCAGGATGTATGCGGCGCCGTTGCGCGCCAATGTTGTTTCGCGCGCCCTTCCTTCATCGTTCCAGCGGGGTGACACGCCATGAAGTTCACGGTCACAGATCAACTCCTTCGAGAGATGTTTGCGCTCAGCTCGTTCGTCGTGCCGGAGGACGAACTAGTTTTCTTCGTCTTGCGCGGGGTCCAGCCGATAGAGTTCGGGGGCTCGGATTTCCGGAATTCGCAGGAGGTGCTGGCGGTCCCGATCGACTATCGCCACATGCGCTGCACGATCGGCCAGTGGGACACCGGCAAAGGCAGGCTCGCGGTCTTCGTCGGAAGTTCGGTCCCTCACATCTCGTCGGTCGAGGCACATCTCGCCGCAAGCGGGAACGGCGTGAACCGGCTTGCCTCCGGCTATTTCGGCAAGGTTCCGGGCATGCCGGACAATCGCTATGTGAAGGGCAATCACGGTCAGGACCGGCATCTTGCCTTCCGCAACCAGTCGCGGCTCCCGGTCTGGCGAACGGGCGACGACACCGACTATGAGGGCGACGATCGTCTCGAATATGAGATCGTCTACGACAACCTCCATTGCGCGCGTCAGACAAACGAGACCGCCAGCCGATATTCCTCGCGTGGCTGTGTCGTCGTCGCTGGCAAGCCCGGCGACAGCGGCGCCGACCGAATCACGTCCGAGATCGGCCCCTGGAAGCGGTTTCTGCACAATGCCTACAGCTTGAGCCAGCGGCGTTTCGCCCTCGCCGTTTTCGAGGACAACGAGGCGCTGAGGACAACGGAAGTCGGCATCGGCGGAAGGAGCCCGACTGTGCGCTTCGGCTCCCGCGGCATCCTCGTGGAGCGGCTTCAGGCGGGTCTCATCGCCAAGGGCTACGACATCGGCTCCAGCCAAGCCGACGGCCTGTTCGGCGGCGGCACGGCCAAAGGCCTCCGGCAGTTCCAGTTCGACGTCTTCGGCAAGGACGGGACCGATATCATCGCGGGACCAGGCACCGCCGAAGCCCTTGGCATCGAATGGCCGGCTAACGGGAGCGAGCTCGCAAAGCTGTTGCAGCCGTCGCTACCCCCCGATCCCCCGGGCGAAGACGAAGGCCAGCTCAGCGTCCACGCAGCGCTTGAGCCCGTCGCCGCAGCCGCGCTCACCCCGAACGCCACGCTCAAGATCGAGATCGACGTCGGCTACAAACCGCTTCCCAACTGGCAGATCAAGAAGCAGCAGGGCGCGGAGCGCTGGAACGTCACGATCGACGGGATCGCCAGCCCGGTCTTGCTTGGCAGGTTCTTCGAGTATGACGGTTATCCCGAAGGGCCAACGCGAGGGCTCGCCAGAATCGCGAGCGCCACACCGGGCCTCAAGTACAAGCCGACGGAGTGGACGCACCTCGGCACTTGGCCCGAGCTCATCTTCCCGACGGCCTGGGCGGAGTCCAACGCTTGCTTCACGGTCATCAATGCGTGGGACCGCGCCGCGATGACCTTCGGCTTCATTCAGCTCGCGGCGCATACGGGGGATGATTTTCTGCCTTTCTTCAGGCGGCTCTTCGGCGAGCTCCCGGCGGAAGCCAGGCAATGGTATCCGGAACTCGATGTGGTTGATGGCCGGCTCTGCTTCGTCAAGGGTGGAGAATACAAGAACCTTGAGAACGCCGTCGCACCGCATGACGGTGGCTACACCGCGTCGTACTATCACGGCGACCTGATGGCGTTCTTCAATTCGGATCGCTACCACGAGACGAACCCGAAGCCCGACCCCGAGGAGCTTCACTCCGCCGGCCGCTGGCTTGCGTGGACTCTTATCTCTGCGCCGATGCGCGAACTGCAGGTCAAGGCGTCGATCGACAATATGAAATCATCCCTGGTGCGGCTGCATCATCGGATGCTCGCGACCCCGAAGGTGAAGCAGAAATACCCCGGCGGCGTCGATGGTATGCGCTGCGACCTGCTTTCCGTTGCCATCGCCGTGCCGCACCTGAGCGAAGCGAAGATCCCAATGGTGCTCGACGCGTTCCTCACGAGCGACCCAATCGAGTCAATTCGCAATTCGAACTACGGGCCCGGCGGGCGTTCCCGGAACGTGCACGATGGAATGAAGCAGCGGCCGATTCTGAGGGATCTGGTTTACGATCTCGGTTCCCAGAAGCCGGTCTGAGTGAATAGGAATCTCTAGCGGCCTTTCGGCGTTTGGGCGGGGTCGACATGACCCCCAAACTCGGACCTCGCGCTGAACTGCCGTTTGCCACTAAAGTGCCCCTGAAGCTCTCGCGACCGAGAAGCTTGCTGCGCACATTGCGCAGCGGCGGTGCGGGGTGGAGGTGGGGGACGCTCCGCGGGTCTTTGGCGAGCACAGCTGACCCTGCGAACACTTGTTTCGTGAACGGGATGGGCGTGCGAGACGTTGGC
>JANNPN010000108.1:0-5095 GCA_031400185.1 Polyangiaceae bacterium | reverse complement strand
GCTGCTGAAGAACGCGGGCAAGAGCCCCGATCCGGCGATCGCGTCGTTTGCGGCCGCGCTCGCGGAGTGGGACTTCGAGGGCATCGAGTTGACGCCGCCCGGGACCGTCTTCGACGACCGGCTCGACCTCGACCTCGACGGGCTCCGCGTCGAGCTCCGCTACGTCGGCCCGGCGCACACGGCCGGCGACGTGATCGTGCACCTGCCCGCCGAACGTGTGGTCTTCACCGGCGACGTGCTCTTCCGTCTCTGCACGCCGATCGGCTGGGAGGGGACGTACGCGCAGTGGTGGGCGGCGCTCGACACGATCGTCGACCTCGCGCCGGAGGTCGTGGTGCCGGGCCACGGGCCGATTTCCGGCGTCGAGGGCCCGCGCGAGATGCGGGCGTACCTCGTGTACGTGCGCGAGGAGGCGCGGCGGCACTTCGATGCCGGCCGCTCCGAGCTGGAAGCGGCCAAGCGCATCGACCTCGGACCCTACGCGAGCTGGACCGAGCCCGAGCGCATCCTCTTCAACGTGGAGCGCGCGTATCGCGAGTTCCGCGGCCTCCCGTTCGATGCACCGATCGACGCGCTGGCGACGTTTCGCGGGATGTACGAGCTGCGGAGCCACTTCGGGTCCCGCGCGCACTGAGGATGGCGTGACGGTCCGGCGCCCGATCGAGCCGCCGCCGAGCCGGTACGCGATGCCGAGCCCCGAGTCGGCGCCGCCGCACGGGTGCCTCGCGGCGGGCGGCGATCTCGAGCCGGGCACCATCCTCGCGGCGTATCGCAGCGGCATCTTTCCGTGGCCCGATCCGGATGGGCGGCTGCTCTGGTGGTCGCCCGACCCGCGCGCGATCCTGCCGCTCGACGCCTTCCACGAGTCGCGCAGCCTGCGTCGCCTGCGCCGGCGCGGCGTGTTTCGCGTCACGCGCGACGAGGCGTGCAGCGCCGTCATCGCTGGATGCGCCGACCGCACCGAGGGCACGTGGATCACGCCCGCGATGCGGCGCGCGTATGAGCACCTGCACGCGCTCGGGTGGGTGCACAGCGTCGAAGTGTGGGAGGGCGCGCGGCTCGTCGGCGGCGTCTACGGCGTCGCGATCGGCGGGCTCTTCGCGGCGGAATCGAAGTTTCACCGCGTGCCGGACGCGTCGAAGGTCGCGTTGGCCGAGCTCGTCGAGTGGCTCGGGGGGCAGCGCTTCGCGCTGCTCGACGTGCAGCTGGCAACCGACCACCTCCGCACGCTCGGTGTGGTCGAGATTCCGCGGTCGACGTATCTCGAACGTCTCGGCGCTGCGCTCGCGGTCGACCGGTCGACCTAGCTGCGGCGACGCGCTTGTTCGGCTGGGGAGCGCTTGCTACGTCGGGCGCGTGACGTCCCGTCGCGTCCGAAAGGCACTCCCATGACCGCCAATGCTCGCGCCGTACAGACCGTCACCGGTGGCGTGCGCCCGGAAGCCCTGGGTCGCACCCTCATCCACGAGCACGTGCTCATCGGCTTTCCGGGGTGGAACCTGGATGCGCTGGCCCCGCGCTATGTCCGGGCGGAGGCCATGAGCCGGGCGCTCGACCAGATGCAGGAGCTCCGTGGTCTCGGTGTCGAGACGTTCGTCGATCCGTGCCCCATGGACCTCGGCCGCGACGTCGAGTTTCTGGCCGAGCTCAGCCAGAAGAGCGGCATGCAGATCGTCTGCACGACCGGGGCATATTTCGAGGCCGAGGGCATCACCCACACGTTCCGCCACCTGCCGGTCGAGGACATCGCCGCCATCTATATAAAGGAGATCACCGCGGGGGTCGGCGATACGGGAATCCGGGCTGGTGCGGTCAAGATCGCGACCGGCGCGCACCAGATCTCGGATTACGAGCGTAAACTGGTAGTTGCGGGGGCGCGGGCGGCTCGGGAGACTGGCGTACCTCTGATCTCGCATACGCAGGAGGCCTCGTGTGGTCACGAGCAGATCGACCTCGTGACCGGGGAGGGGGTCGCGCCGGGCCAGCTCGTCGTCGGCCATTCCGACGGTATCGATGACCACGACTACCACCGCTCGCAGGCCGAGCGCGGCGCCTTCGTCGGGTTCGACCGGTTCGGCATCACGCTGATCGTGCCCGACGAGGTGCGCGTGAAGAACGTGCTGAAGCTCGCCGGATCGGGACATGTGCGCAACATTCTCCTCTCGCACGACTCGATCGTCTGCTGGCAGGGGCGTCCTGTACCGTTCGCCAACCGCTACGAGGACGTGCTGCAGATGCTCCCCGACTGGCGGCCGACGAGCATTCTCACCAAGATCGTGCCGCAGCTGCGCGCCGGCGGACTCGCGGACGCGGACATCGACACCATCCTCGTCGACAACCCGCGGCGGTTCTTCGCCGGCGCGTGACGCAGTCTAGGATCCGCGTCGCTCGGCGCGCTCGAGCTGCTGCTCGAAGCCCTGCCAGAACCACGGATCTTTCTTGAGCGTCTTCCCGATCTCGAGCTCGGCCCGCGCCGCACGCAGGTCCCCCTGCAGCATGTAGGCGCGGGCGAGATTCAGGTGCGCGAAGAAGGACGGCGGCTCGAGGGTGGTCGCGAGCTGCAGCGTTCGTCGCGCCTCGTCGATGCGCCGGAGCCAGAGGTAGGTGCGGCCGAGGTTGAGCGCGATCGCCGGGTCGTTTGGGTCGAGCTGATGAGCACGCTCGAGGAATGGCAGGGCGTCCGTCAGACGGTTCTCCTCGAAGGCGAAGCCTCCGAGGTTGTTGTGAAGCGCGGCCCGCGTCGGATGGCGCGTCAGCGCCTCGGTCAGCAGCCGCTTCTCTTCCGTGCGGGCAGCCGGCCCGTAGGGCTGGTCGGAGGTGATGTACGGCGTGCGGAGCCCCATGTCGGCCCAGAGGCTCAAGGGGGTGCGGAATGCGGGAACGCGCCACACCGTGAGAATCCCGAGCCCGAGCGCGATGGCGCCGACCAGCGCCGGACCGACACTGTGGGCGCCCACCCGGGCTAGGAGTCGCGCACCGAGCCGCAGCAGCGGGACGAGCGCTCCGAGGAGTGGAATGTAGAGGTAGCGGTCGTTCATCAGCGCCGGAAACGGGACGAGATTGAGCATGGGCGCGAGCGTGATGCCGAACCACGCCAACCAGAACGCTTCCGGGTGACCGTGCGCCGCGAGCCACAGCGTCAACGCGACCAGCGCGACGATGAATGCGACCGCGCCCGCAACGGTCGGGTCGATCCACGAGGCGCGGAGCGGGACCGGATAGTAGGTCGAGAGGTCGAAGGGGGCGACCACGTTCCACCAGTATCGCGGGATGGTCGTCGCGCTCGTTCGCAACGTCACCTCGAGGCTGCCGCCGTGGTACGCGACGCCGTGTGACGGGTTGTCGTGCAGGTTCGCCCACGCGATCAATGCGCCAATCGCGAACATGGGGACGGTGAGGAGTACCTCGCGCATCCGGAGACGCCGATGCAGAGCGATCTCGCAGACCAGGAAGAGCACCGGCAGCACGATCGTGTTCACTTTCGACACCAGAGCGCTCAGGTAGAAGAGCAGCACCAAGACGTAGCGCCATGGGGTGGGACGCTCGGAGAACCGGAGCCATTCGAGGAACGCGAGCACGAAGAAGAGGGTCGACAGCACGTTCTTCCGTTCGCTGATCCAGGCCACGGATTCGACTTGCACCGGGTGCAACAACCACAGGAGGCTTGCCGCCGCCGCGATCCCGCGCGACTCCTGGAGTCGCAGGAGAAGGAAGAAGATCACGATCGCATTGGCGACGTGGAACGCGAGGTTCGTGAAATGAAACCCCCACGGATTCGGTCCCCAGATCTGGCGGTCGATCGCGAGCGACAGGAAATTCAGCGGGATGTAGTTGGTGCCGTCGGTTCGCTCCGTCGCGAGCGTGCGGAGATTCGCCCACGTGAGCGAGCGCAGCACCGGGTTCGGCGCGATCGTGTCGACGTCGTCGCTGATCCAGGTGCCCGCGAAGCTGCCGGCGTAGGCGACCGCCGCCGCGAGCACGAGCACGGCGATCACGAGAGGGGTCGAGTCGCGGCTCGGCACGGTGCCTCGGCTCGTACCGCCCGCTGCCGAACGTCGCAAGGCACCGCATTCGGACACGGCGCAGGGTCTTTGCGCGTGTCGTCGGCTATGGTGTACCAACGAAGGCGTCGGCGTCGCGGCGGGACGGCGCATGGCGCCGTCGCGCTCCGAGCGAGAGTGGCGGAACTGGTAGACGCACTAGACTTAGGATCTAGCCCGCTTGTCGGATGGGGGTTCGAGTCCCCCCTCTCGCACTTCCTATCGCGGCGCGCTGCCGGCGCCTCCGACTTGTCAGGGCAGGTCGGACTGCGTAAGGAATAGCCGTGGAAGTCACGGTCGAAGATCTCAGTCCGATCAAGAAGAAGCTCGGCATCGCGCTCCCGCCGGAAGAGGTGAAGGCGAAGATCGACGCTGCCTATCGCGGGCTCTCTCAGCGCGCGCGCATCAAGGGGTTCCGTCCTGGCAAGGTGCCGCGTCAGGTACTCGAGCGCATCTACGGCAGCCAGGTCGAAAGCGAGGTCATCGGAGAGCTGATCCAGCACTCGTTCGTGCACGCGCTCGAGGAGCGTCAGCTGAAGGCCGTCGCGCGTCCCGAGATCGTCGCTGAGGAGGTCCGGCCGGCGGAGGGCTTACGGTACTCGGCCACCATCGAGATCAAGCCGGACGTCCGCGTCGAGGGGTATGACCGTCTCGAGGTCGAGCGCGCCGTCGAGCCGATCGCCGACGACTCGATCGACGCGCAGCTCGAACGCGCGCGGCAGTCGTTCGCCCAGATGGTGCCCGTCACCGATCGCGACACGGTCGAGAACGGCGATCTCGTTTCGCTCACCTACACGGGCGTCGTCGACGGGCGCGCGCTGTCCGCCGCCAATGCGCAGAGCCGAGTCGTGGAGGTCGGAAGCGGCACCTTTCCGCCGCCGTTCGAAGACAAGCTGATCGGCATGAAGCGCGGCGACAGCGGGCACATCCCGGTGGAGTACCCCGCGCATCACCATAGCCAGGACGTCGCTGGCAAGACGGTCGTATTCCGAGTCGAGGTGAAGGACATCGGCCGGAAGGAGCTGCCGGTCCTCGACGACGAGTTCGCTAAGGAC
>JANNPN010000045.1:0-19429 GCA_031400185.1 Polyangiaceae bacterium | reverse complement strand
TCGCCTGGAGGACCGGGTCCGCGGGCAGCTGGCACGTCTGCTGGCCGACGGGCATCGCCCGATACTACCTCCGGTACTGCAGGGACGGAAAGCAGGACCGGCGGGTCGGTCATCGATCGGTGTGTCCACCAAGTGTCCAGTGTGAGCTCGGCTGAGCTGACCTGCGCTGATCTGGCGAGTCGCCTTCCGGTGGCGGTCCGAGGTGATAGACGCTGACGGCCTCTGAGTTGATGAGGCGTGTCGAGTTCCTAATCCTGGGGTCGTGCGTTCGAATCGCGCCGGGGGCACTGAGTGATCAGGTATTTTCGCGGGATCAGCCGCGTCGGCGTAGCACGCCACGCCTGAACGAATCGAAGTCCTACGGCGTCGGCAGCGCCGGGAGACAGACGACGTCCTCCTTGGTGACGTCGAGCGTTCCCGCGTCGAGCTCGTTCGCCACCCGCCGGCCGGCGAGCGCCGTGAGCTTCGCTTGCGGCACGCAGAACGCGGTCGTCTTGGTGCCGCCGCAGTCGATCTCCTTCTTGCAACCGCCGCCGGCGTTCAGCGGCGCGCCGCTCGCGCAGCGACCCTTGGTGGCCGCGACCGCGAAGCAGAGGAGGTGCTCGGCGTGTTTCGCCGCGCCGCCGTCGATGCCGGTCGGGACGCAGAGGCGCGCGAGCTTCTTCACGGCGACGCGCTTTGGCGGGTTCGTGAAGGGGTCGGCGATCGTGAGCTGGAGGTCCTTGGCGAGCTTCGGCTGCCCCTTGGCGAGCTTCGCGGGGTAGCACGCGAACCGGTCGACGTCGGTCGGCACCACGAGCGGCGGAGCGATCGGGCTTTCGGCGGTTGGGAGGGCGAGCGTGGCGGGCTTCTTCACGTCCACGACGAACGACCCGAGCTGCGTCTGGAAAGCGAGGCCGCTCTGCGGCACCGGCTTCGGCTGACCCTTTTGGGCTTTCAGCGCGTACGCTTCGAGATGCGTGTCCGGGTCGAGCACGCCGTCGCCGACGGTGTCGGCCGGCGCGCAGAGGAGCTGCGGCTTCGTGAGGTTGACGAGCACGTCCTCGAAGTCGTGCTTGACGCGGACGCCGGTGATCGGCGCGAACTTCGGCGCGCCCTTCGACGGTTTCGTCTTGTAGCACCGGAAGGCGTCGACGTTGCCGCTGCAGAAGGCGACCGTGTAGCTCACGGTGGTCGACGCGAGGTTGCCGTTCTCGTCCCACGCTTCGACGACGAGCTGGCGTGCGCCGAGGGCCGTCGTATCGAGGGCCTGGCCGCTCGTGACGCCGCCGCCGCAATCCTCGACGCCGACGCCGGCGTCGCTGCAGGTGAAGGTCGCGGCGAGCGGTGCCCCCTGGCAGACGGCGCCGCCCGGCAACGGCGACGTCACCGCGATCGTCGGCGGTGTGGTGTCGCCGGACGGTGGCGCCACCTTCACGACCGGCTCGCCGACGGCGTGCGGATGCGCGAGCGGCACCGCGAAGATCAACGAGCCGAGGGCCGCGACGGGACGGACGTCGGCGGTACTCGTGCCGGCATTGACGGTGACGTAGTCGCCCGGGGCGAAGCCGGTGTTGGACGTCACCTGCAGGATGGTGTTGCCAGCGGCGCTCGGCGCCGACACCGTCGTGGATACGGGCGGCGGCTCCGACTCTCGCCGCACCTTCTTGCTGGCTTCGGTCGACTTGATCGTGCCGCTCGGTGCCGTGCCGAACGCCTGCACGATCGGGGTGATGCTGGTGCGGTCGTCGAACTGGAAGGTGACGGTGAACTCGACCGACTCGGTGGGTGCGAGCTGGGTGCCGCTCGGCGTCGTCTTGACGTTCAGCCCCTGGATCGGCTCCGACCCGAAGAGGAACACGTTGGTCAGGGCCTCCGGGCCGGTGTTCTTCACGACCGCCTTCAGCGTCGCGAGCCCGTTCTCGTCGACGCCCACGAGCTCGAACGAGACGATGGAGATCGGGCCGGGCTGCCCGGTCGGCGCCAGGAACGAGTAGTTCACCACGCGGCTCTCGAACCGGCTCCAGGGGTCGTGCACGTAGACGACCGCCTGGCCGCCCTGCGAGAAGCCGAGGTCGAAGTCCGCGAAGTCCTGAACGACGATCTGCTTGTGCTCGATGAGGCCGATCTGTTTGAGCTCCCAGCGGTACGATTGCACCTCGGTTCCGGTGGCCGAGGCCGCGAACTCGAACTTACGCACGCCCTGCCGGCGCGCTACGGCGGTCACTTGCAGCTTCGGCGGCGGGTCGCTGCGGAACGCGGTGATGGCCTCGCCGCCGCCGGCGATGCAGTTGGTGGTCGCGAGGTTGCTCCCGCATTGCGGGTCGAAGCCGCCGCCCGCGAGCTCGGTGATGACCGCGATGTCGTACGCGAAGCCGACGCGGTAGATCGCCGGTTGGTTGACGCGCGTGGCGCCGAGGGCGTTGTAGGCGCCCCACAGGACCCGATACGTGCAGCTCGGGGTCGCGTCCGGGCAGGTGCCCTGCCGGTACAGCACCGCCAGGTCGTTCGGCGTGCTGCCCGGAATCTGCGAGCCGTCGCAGCTGCGGGTGAATTCCAGCTCCCCCGAAAACTTCTTCTTGAGACAGGTCAGTCCGCCGGCAGCTGCACCGTTGTCCGTCAGCAAATCGGGCCAGCGATTGCGAAGGACCGAGTGGTATTTCTTCCCGCCCGGACCGTTCTCGACCTGCGGCGCCGGCAGGGTCAGCGTGAAGCTGATCGTCTGCGGCTGGCCGCCCCGGTCGGCGTCGAGCCGGAAGTCGGCGGTACGGGTGCTGATCGCGAGGCTCACCCCGGCGACCGACGGCCCGACGAAGCCTTCGGGGTGGAGCGACGCCAACGTGACTCGCGCTCCCTCGCAGACGACGTTGTCGAACGCCGGGAGGTCGGGCTCCACGCAGGGCGGCAGCGGTAATGACGGGAGCTCGGCCGCGGCGCTGTGCGTCGGAACGAGAAGAAGGAGGAGAGCGAAGAGGGACAGGCGGAGTCGTGAAGACACAGGCACCTCGCTGCGCCCGCGTAGCACCAACGCGCCCCGACCGTCTACTTCAATCAAGGCGCGCGGAGCGCCGGCGGGTCGCGGCGCGAGGAGGGCGCCGTCGGGACCCGCACATCATCGTGCAAGAGCGCGGACGCTGTGGACCTGTTCGCCGATGCGGGTTAAGCGACCCAATGCCTCGTCGGCTTTCGTTGTTCGCGACCACCACGCGCGGCACCGAGGATCTCCTCGCGGCGGAGCTCACTGAGCTCGGCGCCGTCAAGATCCGTCAGGACCGCGGCGGGGTGCGTTTCGCCGCGAACCTGAACGAGGCGCTCCGGATCTGCCTCTGGACCCGCATCGCCATGCGGGTGCTCTATCCTCTCGGGGACTTCGCGGCGGAGGGTGCCGAGGGGCTCTACGAGGCGGCGGCCAGCGTGCCCTGGGAGGAGCACCTGACGTCCGAGTCGACGTTCATGGTCGAGGCGACGCTCCGCGACAGCAGCGAGCACAACCATTCCGGATTCGTCGGGCTGAAGATCAAGGACGCGATCGCGGACCGCCTGCGCGCCAGGCTCGGGGCGCGGCCCGACGTCGACACGCGCCATCCCGTGTTTCGCGTGGTGGCGCACCTCGCGAAAGCAAAGCTCTCGCTCTCGCTCGACCTCTGCGGTGAGCCGTTGAACCGCCGCGGCTATCGGGTGAGCCCGATCGTGACGCCCCTCAAAGAAACGCTGGCGGCCGCGATTCTGCGAGCGGCGAGCTACACGGGCGACGAGCCGCTCGTCGATCCGATGTGCGGCTCGGGTACGTTCGCGATCGAGGCCGGGCTGATCGCCCGGCGGCGCGCCCCGGGTCTCACGCGCACCTTCGCGGTCGAACGGTGGCCGCACATGGGTGCCGACGCGACGGGGACGCTCGTGGACCTCCGCCGCGAGGCGCGCGCCGGCGAGCGGTCGGCGCCGCACCCCATCCATGGGCTCGATCGCCAAGAGGAGGCCGTCGCCGCGGCGGCCAAGAACGTCGCCGCGGCCGGATTGGCGGAGGACGTGCGTATCGTGCAGGCGGACGCGAGCAAGCCCCTCCCGATTCCCACGGCGCCGCCCGGCGTGCTCGTAACCAATCCACCGTACGGCGATCGGTTGAAGGCAGGAGGCCAGCAAGGGATGAAGACGTTCTACTTTCAGCTCGGCGAGAGCCTCGGCCACCTCGACGGTTGGCGGATGGTGGTCCTCGCGGGGAACGCCGCCTTCGAGAGCGCGTTTCACCGGCGGCCTACCGCCAGACGCGAGCTCTGGAACGGCCCGATTGCGTGTCAGCTGCTGAGCTATGGTCCCGCCCATGCCGAGAGCTGAAATCAGCTGGAAGAGGCGGACGCCGGAGGGCGAGACCGTTCGCATCTACGCGCAGCACTTCGGCGATCGGTGGCAGTTCTTCGTGCGCGGCGCGCGCTACGAGCAGCGCCAGCCGATCGACAAGCCGCCGCTGGAGGATTGGGTCGATCTCTTGGACGGTGTCCGGCGACGCGTCGGCCGGGGATTACTGCGGCCCGAAGAGATCGTGCGGGTGGAGGAGGCGATTCGCACGCGCTTCCCCGACGCGAAGCTCTGAACGGTTCGCGTCGAAGCTCCACGTCGCCGTGGCGAGCCTGGCCATCAGCGGCGCGAAGGGCTATCGCTCCCGGGTCGAGCGGATGGTGAACGGGACGCCGACAGGACGTCGGCGTCCCTGGCCAAGCTCTTCTGCCAGCACGGATGGTCCACGGTGGAGCCCTGACGGTTCGAAACACGCGACGGACGCGAGTGGCAACGCTCGCGACGCTGCTGCTGGTCGTGCTCGCGGCATCCGGCGGCGCGGCGGAATCTCCAAGCCGAGAGCGGCGGCTGCGGGTGGCGGTCGCGGACGTTCCGCCGTTCGCGATGATGGGAGAGGACGGTGCGTGGTCGGGCCTCAGCATCGAGCTCTGGCGTCTCATCGCCGACGAGCTCGGTCTCCGCTGGGAGGCCCACCCGGTCCCGCTCCCCGACATCGACCGCGTGCTCCGGGACGGCCAGGCCGATCTGGCGCTCGGCGGCATTGCCGTCTCCGCCGAGGGGGAAGAGGCTCACGATTACTCGCTCCCGTATCTCACGACCGGTCTCGGGTTCGTGGAGCCGGCGAAGCGCGGTCCGTCCTGGCGTGTGACGGCAAGGATGCTCGTGGAGTCTGGTCTGCTCTCGATTCTCGCGGCCATCGCGCTGGCGATCGTCCTGATCGGCGTGCTGATCGCGCTCATCGAACGCCGCCGCAACTCCGAGCAATTCGGCGGCTCGCTGCCGCGCGGCATCGCGACCGGCGTCTGGTGGGCGGCCGTCACCATGACCACGGTCGGCTACGGCGACGCGACCCCGAAGACGGTGTCGGGGCGCTCGGTCGCGCTCGTCTGGATGTTCGTCGGCGTGGCTGCCGTTGCGATCTTCACTGCGACCATCACGTCCGTGCTGACGGTCGGATCGTTGCACGGGAGCGTCGCCAATCCCTCCGACCTCGCCCACCTCCGTCTCGCGGTGACGGCCGGTGGGCCCGCGGCCGACTATCTCGGCGACCGCCACATCGGCTTCGCCGCCCATCCCTCGACCGAGGACGCATTGATCGCGCTCGTCGACGGGCAGGCCGATGCGACCCTCGCCCCGGTCCCGGCACTCCGCTACCTCGTGAGCCGGCGGTGGCAGGGCGTGTTGCGTGTGTCCCCGATCGTGCTCGAGCCGATCAGCTACGCGATCGGCATCCCGGACGACAGCGTGATGCGCGAGCCGATCGACCGCGCGCTCCTCCGGATCGTCCGCGAGGAGCGCTGGCGGAGCATCGAGCACGAGTACCTCGGACATCCATGAGGAGGGGTGGCAATCCCCTGCCGCCGGGCGCCGGGACCTGGACGCCGCCGGGCATCGAGCGGGTATCGGAGGAGGCGATGATGCACCGATAAGCGTCGCCTTCGCGCTGACCCAACGCTAGCTGGTCTCGACGCCGCATCGGCCGCGGACGCCCTGGCCGGAGCCAGGGCGTCCGGGCTTCTCGTCAGGCTTTGACGACGTTGGCGGCTTGGAGTCCCTTCGGACCCTTGACGATCTCGAACTCGACCGCCTGGCCTTCGTCGAGCGACTTGAAGCCGTCGCCGCTGATCGCCTTGAAGTGCACGAAGACGTCTTCACCGCCGGGCTGGGTGATGAATCCGAAGCCCTTCTCGGCGTTGAACCATTTCACGGTGCCTGTTGGCATGGGTAACCCTCCTTTCATCAGTACTCGTCTCCGAGAGGAGGGTTGCGTGTTACGAGGAGCCGCGAAACTCATGGCCCCGGAACTCTACTTCCTTCGCCTCAAGACTGCGCACGGCTTGTACGCCGCCCGCCGCCAGTACACAAGCACGGAAAAGTACGGCGACGACGTTGGGTCCTGAGCGCACTGACCGCGTTCTGGAAACCACGGCATGCGCCGCCGCTACCTCGCCGTGATTACGGACGCGGCGAGCGACATGCAGGCAGCGGATCGGCGCGCCGATATTAGCGCGGTCCCGTACTCCGACGGGTCGTACCATGGCGGGAGACGGGCCCGCAGGTGGGCCGTTAGTGCAACACGGGACGCGGCGGGAACCCGTAGCGCCAGACGCTCGGATCGAGCTCGCGGACCCGGCGCTCGCGCTCGGTGATTGCGATGGGATTCGCAAACCAGCGGAGCGCGCGGTGGCGGAGGATGCGCAGCCGGCGGTGGAGCGCGGAGCGCGCGCTCTGGGAGCCTTCCTCGGAGCGGTGGGGGGGACGCGAGGCCGCCTCGCGGCTCGACGGCGGGGTGAGTGGGGCGGTGACACGGCACATCATGACGCCCTCCATCAGGTTGGCGAGCCGCGCCAGCGGCCTCGCGTCCATGCTCTATGGCAAGCTGTACGTCCGACTCGGATCGCGGGTCAAGGAAAAAATGAGGATGTTAAGCAAAGAGTATAGGGAAGGATCCCTAGGGAATATGGTCTCAACTAGCTGAAATATAAACCTTCTGAAGTTGCGAGCTCGACGTCAACAATCCGCTCTGTATAGGGAATCGAGGCAAAGGATTGTCGGGCTGCCCCTTTTCGCGCTAGCGAGCGGCTCCGCCAAGGAGGGCATCGGATGGAGCAGAAGCGAACGGCGAATCGGTGGACGGGTCTGGTGATGGCGATCGGGGCGGTCGCCCTGCTCTCGGCGTGTGCCGCGGGACAATCAGGGAAGGCGAAGCCTTCCGGATTCCTCGGCGACTACTCGAAGTTCCGGAAGGGCGAAAAGGGCGAGGCGCTCCTCGTCTACGTCGACCCGCAGGCGAGCTTCGCGAAGTATCGCAAGGTCATCATCGATCCGGTGACGATCTGGCGCAGCGCCGAGACGAACACGATCCCCGTCATCGAGGCCGCGACGTTGATCGACGATCTCGACGACCTGCTGCGCCTGACGCTCGACGATGATTACCAGATCGTCGAGGCGCCGGGACCCGACGTGATGCGCCTCCGGGTCGCGATCACGGAGGCCGAAGGCTCGTTTCGCGTGCTCGGCAACCTCTCCGATCAACTCGACGACGACCTGCAAGCGGTGATGCCCGATCGCCCGTCGAACGAGACGCGCGGTTTCGTCGGCAAGGCTGGCATCGAGGCGGAGATCCTCGATTCAGCGACCGGTATGCGCCTCGCGGCGGCCGTCGACCGACGCGCGGGCGAGCGGACGCTCAAGCCCGAGAAGGACACCTGGGACGACGTCGAGGAGGCGTTCCGCTACTGGGTGCAGCGCTTGCGCGACCGGCTCGTGGAGCTTCGCCAGCGCGGGTGACGGGCGCAGCCGCGGCGTGACGCGCGTCGCAACGGCACGTAACTGGCGTCACAACTGCAGTGACTCGCGTACAACTGCAGTGACTCGCGTCACGACGGCACGTGCTCGCGGTCACGATACCGCGGGCACCTCGTAGATCCGCACTCCCTGGCCGTCGTAGACGAGGGGCAGCGCGAGCTCGGCCTCGACGCACGCATTCTTCGTGCGCGTGATGACGTAGCGGATCGCGAGGTCGCGGAGCGCCTGCCGGCCGGCGTCGCGCCCGAGGCCCGAAAGACGGGGGATGCGCTGGGCGTAGCTCGCGTCGATGCCGGGCTCGCCGCGCGCCGTCCGCCACGCGTCGTGCGGCACGATCTCGCGGGTGCGGCCGGGCGGGGCCCACGCGAGGTGCACGTCCGCGTCGTCGCGTCGCTTCGTGTACGTCACGTTCACGCGGTGCGCTCCCGCGGTGAGCGCCACCGTTGCTTTGCTCTCACATGTGGCGCCCGCGGGACACGGCGCCGCGATGGTCGCCACCTCGCGGCCGTCGACGGCGAGGCGGGCCTGGTCGTTGGCGACGAGCCAGAAATCGTACGAACCGGCGACGGGGACGAGCAGTGAGCCCCCCCACCCGATTTGCAAGGGACCGGGCGCGAGCGCGCCCGGGTTCGGCCCGCGCCACGCGAAGTCGATCGACGGGTCGACCTGCGACGTGGTGACGAGCCGATCCGGCGCCACGATCGAGCGCACCACCGGGTGCTCGTATCGCCACTGCATGAGGCGACGCGGCACGCGCGCCAGGTACCCGCCGACGATGGGCTTCCGATGAATGGTCGCGTGCCACATCGGACGGAACTCGTCCCAGGCATCGAGGACGGCGAAGGGCGCCGGATCGTCCGCCCACGCGCGCAGCGGCGGTGGGAGCGCGTACGCCGAGGTCAGCACCGTCCGCGGGAGATACTCGACGGCTGCGATTGCAATCGGCACCACGACGGCGAGATGGCCGGCCGCGCGGCCAGCGCGCGCCGCGCATGTCCGGAGCCGCACGAGTCCGAACGCCGCCGCGCCGATGAGGCCGAGGTACATGAGATGCCCGAAGCGGACCGGGACGCCCGTGATCGCGAGCGCCGGTATGCGTTCCTCGAGGTAGCCGTACGGCAGCCGCACCGTCGTGACGCGGCCGTCGAGGCGGAGGAACGGCCCGAGCGACAGCGTCGCGCCGACGAGCGCCAGCACGAGGAACGGCCGCGCCGCGGCGGCGCGGCGCGCGCCGACCAACGCCAGAATCAGCATGGTCATGCCGACGTAGTTGCCGTTCTCGACGGGGTTGCCGCTCCAGCGCGTCGCGCGTCCGCCTCGGACGTCGCCCCACCATTGCGCGACGTTCGGGACCACGAGCGCGTACGCGTCCGCCGAGAACACGGTCGAGTTGTGGGCGCCGTAGAAGTCGTCACTCGTGCTCGTCCGGAGCATCGGGAGGAGGATCGGGGCGACGAGCACACCGAACGTCAGCACGAGGGCGGCGGCGGCACCGAGGCGTGTGCCGGTCACGAGCCCGAACCCCCTGCGCACGAGCTCGTAGCCACCGAGTACGAGCGTCACGACGGCGGCGAAGACGACGTAGTACCAGGAGGTGAGGGCGGCAATCGCGAGGGCGACGCCCGCGTTGATGCCGCTCGCGCTGCCGCCGTCGCCGCGCAGCACGCGGACCAGGTAGGTCACGTAGAGTGCGAGCCAGCCGGTCGACACGTAGTAGAGGTGGGCCCGGAGGTGCGCCGACTGGTAGGGGACGACGAGGCTGAGTGCCCCGAGCGCCGCCGCGACCAGCGCGTCGCCCGTGAGCTCGTGTACGAGCCGCATGATGCCGTACGCGGCGACCGTGAGCGCGACGATGACTGCGAAGTTGTAGATCGCGAGCTCGGACAGCCAGCCCCAGAGCGGCAGCACGAGGAACGTGCTCGGGAGGTCGATTGCGTGCAGGCGGAGCGTCGTGCCGAACGGGTGGAACAGGCGGTCGGTGAAGAAGGGGTCGCGGCCCGCCATCAGTGCGTCGCGGAACCAGCGCATGCCCCAGAGCGTCTGGTAGGGATCCTCCACGTCGCCGCAAATGCGGGTCGCGAAGACGGTCGCGAGCGGCCACGTCACGAGCAGCGCAGCAGCGAGCCCGACGCCGAGGAAGGTCGCCTCGCGGAGCAACCGTGACGGCTTGGTGCTCGTCGGCGCCGAGGGTGCCGCGCGCTCGATCTGTGGGGTGGATGGCGTCCGTCGCGAGATCACACGCGCCGCGCGCGGCGTCAAGCAGCGGGCGGCCCCGCGCCACTTTTCCCTCGACAGCGACGAGAGCGGAGTGCAATCGTCGGGGGCAGCGCCCCCCACGGGCGACATCCATCGGGACGGAGGACCTCGTCATGTCACGCTTGCGCCACCAGCACGTCCGCGTGCGCTTCATCCTCGCCGCCGTAGCGGTCGCGAGTTACTTCGCGGGCCCGGCTCTCGCCGCCACGGCCGAGCAGCAGTGTCAGCAGAGCCGCTATACGGCCGGCTCGAAATATGCCGCGTGCCAGCAGAAGGCGGCGGCCAAGTTCTACGGTGGCGGTTTGTCGCCGGTGTTCGAGAAGGCCGCGGCCAAGTGCACGCTCAAGTACGTCGGAGTGTGGGCGCGACTCCAGGCGAAGGCCGCCGGGACCGGGTCGAGCTGCGACAACCCGCGCCTCGGCGACAACGGCGACGGCACCGTTGTCGACCGCCTGACGGGTCTCACCTGGGAACAGAAGACCAATCTCGACGCCGTCGTAAATCTCCTCGACCCCCACGACGGCGACAACCAGTATTACTGGGGTGCGTTCGGGCCCGCCGACGGCGACGCCTACACGTCGTTCCTGCCGGCGCTGAACGGCGCGTGCTTCGGCGGCCAGTGCGACTGGCGTCTCCCGACGCTTCTCGAGCTGCAAACGGTCGCCGCGCTGCCGTGCGCAGCGAGCCCGTGCATCGACGCGACGCTCGGTCCGACCTCACCGAACCGATACTGGACGGGGACGACCGTGACGACCGCGATCCCCGACGCGTGGGCCGTCGAGTTCAATATGGGCGTGCCGAACACGCACGGCAAGAACTTCTTCAACTACGTGCGGGCCGTGCACGGAGGCCTCTGATCGGCCGCACCCTCCGTTGACTATCGCTGCGTGTCGCCGAGAATCGTGTGGAACGGGTGTCCACGCACTCGAGGAGGAGAGGCCGATGCGGTCCACGACGACGGTGGTGACGACGATGGTGGCACTCGTGCTCGCGGTGACACCGGCTGCGGCGCTCACGAGGTGCGACATGACGTTCACGCTCGACAGCTGGTCGGCCTTCTACAAGGAAGGCGACGGCAGCGGGGTCGTGCGATGCGACAACGGCCAGGAGACCCGCGTTCGGCTCGAGACCCGCGGCGGCGGCGTGACGTTCGGCCGGTCGAAGATCGTCGGCGGCACGGGCGATTTCTCCCCGATCGCGGACATCACCGAGATCTTCGGCGACTACGCGACCGCCGAGGCCCATGCGGGCATGGGTGTCTCGTCGGTCGCGCGAGTGGTGACGAAAGGGTCGGTTTCGCTCGCGCTCGCGGGCACGGGAAACGGGGTCGATCTCGGCATTGCGTTCGGCCGCTTCACGATCGCGCGGGCGGTGCGCCACGAGCCAATCGAACGGCGCGAGGCGCCGCCACCGTCGCGTATCGAGGACGAAGACCTCGCGCCGGCCCCGCCTCCCACGGTGTACTGACCGCGTTTCGCCACGAAGCTTTCCCTGCACGGGGCCGATCTGCTAGCACCGCGCGCGGACTCGGACCCGATTGACGGCGACGACATCCCCCTGGCTCACGCTGCTCTTTCGGCGAGTCCCCGCTCTGGACTCGCTGCGCTCCTATGGCTGGCGCGACCTCCGGGTCGACGTCGTCGCGGGGCTCTCCGTCGCGGCCGTCGCGGTGCCGCAGGCGATGGCGTACGCGATGATCGCGGGCCTGCCGGCGGAGTACGGCCTCTACACCGCGATCGTCATGACCGCAGTCGGCGCGGTTCTCGATTCCTCGCGGCAGCTGATCAACGGCCCGACCAACGCGATCTCGATCGCCCTCTTGAGCGCCATCGGTTCGGTTGGTGGGCAGGACGAGCGCATCCAGGCGGCCGTGCTCGTCGCGTTCCTCGTGGGGTCGATCCAACTCGCGATCAGCTTCCTTCGCCTGGGTGATCTCACACGCTACATCTCGCATTCGGTGATCGTCGGCTTCACGGCCGGGGCGAGCGTACTCCTCGTGCTGGACCAGACGAAGAACCTGCTCGGCCTGAAGGCGATCGGCGACGTGCACGGCCACTTCCTGGTGCGCTTCTGGGAGACGTTGACGCACGGCGGGAGGGTCCACGCGGCGACGCTCACGATCGGCCTCGTTTCGATCGCGCTCGTGCTGCTGCTTCGGTGGGTGAAGGCACGGCTCGACTGGGCGCTCCTGCCAGAGTTCCTGATCGTCGTGATCGTCATGGCCGCCGTGACGGCACAGCTCGACTTGGTCGAGCAGGGTGTGGCGGTCGTCGGCGACATCCCGGCGTCGTTGCCGTCGTTCCGTGTGCCCGACGTCGGCGCACCCTACCTCCGCGACCTTGCCGAAAGCGCGCTCGCGATCGCGCTCCTCGGGCTCCTCGAGGCGATCGCGATGGCGAAATCGATCGCGGCCGTGACCGGCCAGCGTCTCGATCTCAACCAGCAATGCCTGAGCGAGGGTTTCGCGAACTTCACCGGGAGCTTCTTCCAGTGCATGCCGGGCTCCGGCTCGCTCACGCGCTCGGCGATCAACCAGCAGGCCGGAGCGCGCACGCAGTGGTCGGGCGTCGTGTCGGCGGTCGCCGTCGCGGCGATCATGCTGGTCTTCGCGCCGTATGCGCGCTTCATTCCGCGCTCGGCGCTCGCCGGGCTCCTGATGCTCACGGCGGCACGCATGGTGAACCTGCGCGACCTCCGCTACCACGTGACGACCTCGCGCTTCGACGCGGCGATCGTGGCCGTCACCGCGATTGCGGCCGTCGCCATCTCGATCGAGTTCTGCGTGCTGATCGGCGTCTTCATGTCGTTCATGCTGGCCGTGCCCCGCACCGGTAACATGCAGCTCACCGAGTTCGTCGTGACCCCGGAGCGCACGGTGTCGGAGCGCCGGCGCGACGACCCGGCCTGCAGCCGTATGCTGATCTACGGGCTCGAGGGGGAAATGTTCTTCGGCGCGGGGCCGAGTCTCGAGCGCCACCTCGACGCGATCGACGACCGCATCGGTCCCGACACGCAGGTGATCGTCCTGCGCTTGAAGCGGGCCCGCAATCCGGACGCCGTCGGCGTGGCGCTGCTCGAGAACGCGGTCGACCGCTGGCGCGTCCGCGGCATGCAGGTGATCCTCTGCGGGGTCCGTGCCGGCATGCGGGCCTGCCTCGAGAACTGCGGGCTCGTCGCGAAGCTCGGCGCCGAGAACCTCTTCCTCGAGCAGCCCGTCCGGCAGACCAGCACCGTCCTCGCGATCAAGCACGCCTACGCGTTCGTCACCGAGCTCTGCGCGACGTGTCCAAAACGTTCGGGCCCGCCGCTGACGCGCGCCACCTACTACGAGATCTAGCTCAGAAGGGGGATCTCTCCCCCTTCGCCGCCGCGGCGAAGCCGCGTGGCTCAACCCCCGGCTCGCTCGCGCTCGGCCGCGCGCCGCGCGCGCGGAGGTCGTTGTCTTGGGTCAGCCTCCTAGCTCGCAAGTTTGCTCCCGCGCGTCCCGTCGCCACGCAACATTGCGGTCGCGGCATCGATCGCGTCGCGCGTACCGGCGAGGGCGAGGACGTCACCGGTGGCGAGGCGCTCGCTCGCGGTGGGCATGATCGCCGCGCCGGCGCGCATGATGACGAGCACCGACGCGCCGGTGCGGCCGCGCAGGTTCAGATCCGCGAGGGTCTTGGCGACGCCGGGATCGCCGGTGTCGAGTCGGATCGCGCGTGGCTCGCCGAGCCCGGCCAGCATGTCGTGGACGGCCGTCAAGGCTGGCAAAGGCGCGGCCCGGTCGCCGTCCGGGCGGGCATAGGTCGTGAGCGCTTCGACGATCGCCTGCGAGCCGGCACGGACGTGGCCTTGGAGGTTCGTGGCGCTCTGCCAGAGGGCAATGGCGAACGTGACGAGCAGGCCGGCCAGTAGGACGGGGCCGGGATAGCTCGGCAGGAACGGCTGCGTCGCCGCCACGACGACGATCGCGGTTGCGAGCACGATCGCGAGCTGCATGGTGACGACCAGGGCCCGGCGCGGGGCGGCGTCGAGGTCGACACCGGCGCGCCGTTGCGGCAGGGCCGTGTCGGCGAGCGCGCGCGCGAGGCGGGTCGAGAGACGGCCGATGCCGATGAGGAGGGGCAGGGCGGCGGCGAGCGCGGCCGTGATCACGATCAGCGCGGCCGGTACGGCATTGAAGCCGAGGGTGCTCGTCAGCAAGGCGGTGCCGTCGGCGAGCCAGATCGCGGTCGCGACGATCACGCCGCAGAGTACCGCAGCGTCGAGCGCGAGCAGCCGAAGCGAGCTCCGGAGGACGCTTTCGTGACGGTTCGCCGACGTTTCCCGCATCCGTTCGAGCCAGGTGCCGTAGAAGGTCGTGAACGTCTGCAGCGGGTGCGGGAGCTTGCGGTCGACCAGATCCGCGGTCGGCTCGGCCGCGCGGATGAGCCAGGGGGTCGTGAGGGTCGTGATCGCCGACACCGCCACCGCGACCGGGTACACGAAATCGCGCGTCGCCCCGAGCGAGAGCCCGAGCCCGGCGATGATGAAGGAGAACTCGCCGATTTGGGCGAGGCTCATGCCGGCCTGAATCGCCGTGCGGGTGCTGCTGCCGGTGAGAAAGGCGCCGACCGTGACGCCGACGATCTTGCCGACGATCACCACGATCGTCAGCACGACGACGGCGCCGAGGTTCGCCACGACGAGCGCCGGGTTGATCAGCAACCCGACCGACACGAAGAAGATCGCGGCGAAGACGTCGCGTACCGGTCGCACCAGGTGCTCGATCTCCTCCGCATGTCCCGACTCGGCGACGAGCGAGCCAGCGAGGAAGGCCCCGAGCGCGACCGAATAGCCGAACGTATGTGCCACCCACGCCGTGAGAAAGCAGACACCGATGCTGGCGACGAGCGTCGTCTCGTCGCGCTCGAGCCCGACGACGAGCCGCATGAAGCGCGGGATCACCAGCATCCCGACGACGAGGAGCGCCACGAGGAACGCGCTGAGCTTGCCGATCGTGGCCGCGAGCGCGGTGGCGGAGAGCCCGGCCCCGGTCGCGATCGCCGTCAGCGCCGCCATGAACACGATCGCGATGAGATCCTCGATCAGGAGAATGCCGACCACGAGCTCGCGCTGCCGTCCGCCGATCCGCTGCTCGTCGAAGACCTTGGCGATGATGGTCGTGCTCGAGATGGCGATCGCCGCGCCGACGAAGACGCTCTCGAGCACCGTCCACCCGAACGCGCGGCCGACCAGGAACCCGAGCCAGGCCATCAGTCCGGATTGGAGGACGGCCGTGAATGCGGCGGTCGGTCCCACGCGCGCGAGCTTGCCGAGGCTGAACTCGAGCCCGAGCGAGAACATCAGCAGGATCACGCCGAGCTCCGACAGCGCCTGCACGATGTCGCGGTCGGCGACCAGCGGGAGCGGCACGTGGGGGCCGACGATCAGCCCGGCCACGATGTAGCCCAGCACCACCGGCTGGCGGAGGCGTTGGAAGAGGACGGTCGTGACGGCCGCGACCGTGAGCACGACCGTCAACGATCGCAGGAACTCGTGGACGTCGTGCATCGCCCCGATCTTACCCGGCCGCGGGCCGCACGTCGTCCTTCAAGGGTTCAGCGCGTAAAAAAGGTCGAGACCGACGAACGACAGCAAGATCAGAGCGATGATCGCCCAGACGACGATTTTCTTGGCCGTCATGCCGCCCGCCCGATCGAGATGTGCTTGGCGAGCTCGAGGACCGGCACGTCGTCGATCTCCGCGAGCCCGTGGCCATCCATATGCTCGATGATCCAGATCACGTTCAGGAGAATCCCGACGGTGTCGACGCCGCGGGCGCCGATGTCGCTGCTCCGAATGCTCACGATGCCACTCCTCCCTTGGCCGCCTCGGCGGGGCTGCCGAGGGCGCGTGGTGACGGGTGCGAGGATGCGGCGGTGATTACAGCCGATAGACGCGGAGGAGCGTGTAGAGCGGAGTGTGACGGTACGAGACCGGCGCCCGGCGCGACGCGGAGAGCGCCACCGCCAACGCGGCGAGGATCCCGCACGCGATGCCGACGGATACGGAGGGAAGCGGCGTGCGGAGCGTCCGCGCGACGACCCCGAGCTCGGCGTGCGGGCTCGCGGTCAGCGCATCGGCATGGCGGCTCTGCTCCGAACCTGCGAACGGGCGCGGAGCTCCGTCGAGGGTCCAGGAGCCGACCGCGACGGCGACGAGCAGCGCGGCAAGCAGAGCGAGACGACGCGGCGACACGACGAGGAGGCTACGCGTCTCCTCTGGAGAGTCAATCCGGGTCACGCGGCGCGCGCGGTGTGGACTCGCCGGCAGCGGGATGCGAGAACGCGCATCACTCCGCGACGAGGTGACGCGATGGCGTACGACGGCTACCAGTGTCTCCGCATCCGCTGCGACGCCGGCGTCGCGGTCGTGATCATCGATCATCGGCCGATCAACCTCTTCGACCTGGCGCTGATCCAGGAGATGGACCGGGTCGGGCGCGAGCTCGCCGACGACGCCGACGTGCGGGTCGTCGTGCTCGAGAGCGCGAACCCCGACTTCTTCATCGCCCACGCCGACGTGAGCCTGATCCAGCAGCTTCCGCGCGACGTCGGCGCGAAGCCGACCGAGCTCGGCATCTTCCACGTGATGGTCGAACGCTTCCGGACGATGCCGAAGGCGACGATCGCGAAGATCGAGGGACGCACGCGCGGGGGCGGCAGCGAGCTCGTACTCTCGCTGGACATGCGCTTCGCGGCGCGCGGGCGCGCCGTCCTCGCGCAACCCGAGGTGGCGCTCGGCATCATCCCGGGCGGCAGTGGCACCCAGCGTCTGCCGCGGCTGATGGGACGGAGCCGGGCGCTCGAGGTCGTGCTCGGCTGTGACGATTTCGACGCCGACACCGCCGAGCGCTACGGGTACGTGAACCGTGCCTTACCTCCGGCCGAGCTCGGTCCGTTCGTGGAGCGGCTCGCGCGCCGGATCGCGTCGTTCCCCGCGGAAGCGATCGCGGCCGCCAAGGCGGCGGTCGACGCGGCGGAGCTCCCCACCCGCGCCGGCTTGCTCGCAGAGGCGCACTATTTCAACCAGACGCTCGCGACGGCCGCCGCCGAGCGGCGCATGCGGTGGTTTCTCGCGAGCGGCGGCCAGACGCCCGAGGTCGAGCGCGACCTCGCGGCCATGATCGAAACCTACGAGGAGTGAGGGGATGGCGACCAAGAAGACGACGAGCAGCAGCACGACGAAGACGACCGCCGCGAGGAAAGCCGCCGCCCAGCGCGGGGGGGCCAAGCAGACGACGACCAAGGCCACGACGGCGGTGAAGGCGGCGGTGAAGGCCGCGGCCGCGGGGAAGCTTGCGGTCGGCGACAAGGCGCCGGCGTTCGCGCTCCAGGACCAGACGGGTACCAGCCACACCTTGGCCGATCACAAGGGGCGGAAGGTCCTGATCTACTTCTACCCGAAAGCCGACACCCCGGGGTGCACGGTGCAATCGTGCAGTGTGCGCGACGCACGGGGGGGACTCGGGAAGCAGGGCGTCGACGTGATCGGCATCAGCCCCGACAAGCCGACGGCGCAGCAGAGGTTCGACACCAAGTACGGGCTCGGGTTCCCGCTGCTCGCGGACGAGGACCACACGGTCGCCGCCGCGTTCGGCGTCTGGGGTGAAAAGTCGATGTACGGCCGCAAGTACATGGGAATCGTCCGCTCGGCGTTCCTCGTCGACGAGAAAGGCAAAATCGCGGCGGCCTGGTACGGGGTGAGTCCGAAGGACACGGTGGCGGGCGCGCTCACGGCGCTTGCGAGCTGAGCCCCGACGTCAGTAGCTGGGGGGCTTCGGTGTCGGCGGGGGCGACCACGTGGGCGTCGGGCTCGCCGGGAGCATCACCTCGCCGGGCTGCGGGATCGGTCCCGGCGTCGTTCGGATGAGCGCCGCGGCGCCGGGCATGCTCGGCTGCACCTCGATGATCGTCTTGGTGCCAGTGCCGTCGAGGTGCTCGATCTCGACCTTGGCACGATCGCGTGCGGCTCCCGGCGTCCCGTGAGCCGTGCACGCGAGTGCGAACGAGAGAGAAAGGGCGAGCCGTTTCACCGGAATCACGGTCGTCGGTAGCATAGGACGTACGAGGAGTCAGTCATCTTTCAGATTTTGCGCCTGCGGCCCGCGCCCGCTACCGCGCGCCCGATTGGCTTCGTTGAACCCCCGGGGAAGGGTGTGTAGGGTACTCGGCTTCCGAGCCCCTCATGAACCTCGATCGTCTCCGCGATGAGCTGCGGCGCCGGGAGTGCGATAGTCTCGCCTCGTACGCGACCCGCAGCACCGACAGCCAAGGGCGCGTCCACGCCGAGCCCGAGCACCAATTTCGCTCGCCCTTCCAGCGCGACCGCGATCGCGTGATCCACAGCACGGCGTTTCGTCGGCTCGAGTACAAGACCCAGGTCTTCGTGAACCACGAGGGCGACTACTATCGCACCCGGCTCACGCACTCGATCGAGGCGGGCCAAATTACCCGCACGCTCTGCCGCGCGCTCGGACTGAACGAGGATCTCGGAGAGGCGGTCGCGCTCTCGCACGATCTCGGCCACACGCCCTTCGGCCACGCGGGCGAGCGTGTGCTGAACAAGCTGATGGAGCCCTACGGAGGCTTCGAGCACAACGCCCAAAGCCTCCGCGTCGTGGACGTCCTCGAGGAACGCTATCCCGGGTTCGCCGGCCTGAATTTGAGCTGGGAGGTGCGCGAGGGGATCGTCAAGCACTCCTCCGAGTACGACCGCCCGCTCGTGCAGCAGTTCGCGCCGGGTGTGCAGCCGGTGCTGGAGGCGCAGATCGTCGATTTTGCCGACGAGATCGCCTACAACTCGCACGACATCGACGACGGGCTGAAGTCGGCGATGCTCGACGAGCGCGACCTCGCGGCCGTCGCGCTCTGGGCCGAGGCGCGCGAGCACGTGCGACGCGAGCACGGCGACGCCACCGAGAGCATCCAGCGCTATCAGACCGTCCGCCGGATGATCGACCAGCTCGTGACCGACATGATCAGCGCGATCCTCGACCGCATCGAGGCGCACCGCATTCGCACACTCGCTGACGTCCGCGCGTGCCCCGTCCGGCTCGCGGGCCTCAGTTCCGCCATGGCCGAGAAAAACAAGGCGCTGAAGCGCGTGCTCTTCGACCGCCTCTACCGCCATCACCGCGTGACCCGCATGACGATGAAGGCACAGCGCGTGATGGCGGACCTCTTCCACACGTACATGGAGGAGCCTGAGCAGATGCCGCCGCACGTGTCCAAACGGATCGACGTCGACGACCCGAAACCGCGCGTGGTCGCAGACTATATCGCGGGCATGACCGACCGTTTCGCGTTCGACGAGTACCGGAAGCTGTTCGATCCCTACGAGCGGGTGT
>JANNPN010000011.1:0-28090 GCA_031400185.1 Polyangiaceae bacterium | reverse complement strand
CGCCACGCCGATGTCGGCCGCCTTCAGCGCGGGCGCATCGTTGACGCCGTCGCCGGTCATCGCGACGACGTTGCCGTCGGCCTGCAAGGCATCGACGATGCGCAGCTTGTGGGCCGGCGACACCCGGGCATAGACGGAGGTATCGCGCACGGCTGCGGCGAAGGGCGCGTCGTCGAGCGCGTCGAGTTCGAGCCCGGTCAGCGCGGCGGCGCCGGGCGCAACGATGCCCAGGTCGGCAGCGATGCGCGCGGCGGTGCGCGGGTGGTCTCCCGTGATCATGATGACGCGGATGCCCGCCTGCCGCGCTTCGGTGATCGCCAGCGCCGCTTCCTCGCGCGGCGGGTCGATCATGCCGACCGTGCCGACGAAGATCAGGTCGCGCTCGAGCGCCTCCGCGCCCGTGGCGGCTTCGCCCGCAGGGAGCGGCCGGTAGGCGACGGCCAGCGTGCGCAGCGCGGCAGCGCTCATCGTCTCGACGTCCGCCAGCAGCCGTGCCCGCAGTGCGTCGTCCAGGTCGACGACCTCCAGGCCCACCCGCGCGCGGTTGCAGCGGCCGAGCAGCACGTCGGGAGCGCCCTTGGTGATCACGACGACCTCGTCGGCATGCTCGTGGTCGCGCTCGATCGTCGTCATCAGCTTGCGCTCCGACGTGAACGGGACCTCGCCGATGCGCTCGAAGCGCCGCTCGCGCCGCGCGCTCACGGCGCCCTGGCCCAGCTTGCGCTCGGCGACTAGGAAGGCGGCTTCGGTGGGGTCGCCGTGGATCTCCCACGCGCCGTCGGCTGCCTGGCGCAGGTCGGCATTGCCGGCCAGGCTACCGCCGCTCAACACGACGATGTTTTCCGCGTGTAGCGGTCCGGCGGCCAGCTCGGCGCCGTCGTGCTCGACGCGGCCTTCGGGCGCGTAGCCGACGCCGCTGACCTGGGTCGCGCCCGAGGCCGTCATTACCCGCTCGATCGTCATCTCCGAGCGGGTCAAGGTGCCGGTTTTGTCGGAGCAGATCACCGAGGCGCTGCCCAGCGTCTCGACCGACGACAGGTTCTTGACGATCGCATGGTGCCTGGCCATGCGCTGTACGCCGAGTGCGAGCACCACCGACAGGATGGCCGGCAGGCCTTCGGGCACCGCGGCGACCGCCAGGGCCACGCCGAGCAGCAGCACATGCACGACGTCGGTGGCGCTGCGCGTTTCCGACGTTTCCGAAACCAGCAGGATCGTCGCCACCACCACGATGGCGATGACGACGACCGCAAGGCCCAGCGTGCGCCCAATGCGCGCCACTTCCCGCTCCAGTGGCGTCGGCTCCGCGGTGGTCGCTTCGAGCAGGGCCGCGATCCGGCCCATCTGCGTGGCCATGCCGGTGGCGCTGACCACGGCATGGCCCGCGCCCTGCACGACGGCCGTGCCCTTGAACACCATGCAGCGCTGGTCGCCGAGCGCGGCCGGCGACGGCAGGGTGTCGGTCGCCTTGAGCACGGCTTCGCTCTCGCCCGTCAGCGAGGCTTCCTGCACGCGCAGGCTGGTCGCCTGGACCAGGCGCGCGTCGGCGCCGACGGCATCGCCCTCGGCCAGCACGAGCAGGTCGCCGCGCACCAGCTCGGCGCTCGGCACGCGCTGCGGCTTGCCGTCGCGCAGCACCGCCGAAGTGGCCGCCGTCATCCTGGCGAGTGCCGCCACCGCGTTCTCGGCCTTGGCTTGCTGCACATGGCCCAGCACGCCGTTCAGCAGCACGATCGCCGCGATGACGATGGCATCGACCGGCCAGCCGGTGCGACCCTCGATGACCCAGGCCACCAGGGCGATGACGACCGCGGCTAGCAGCAGATAGATCAGCGGGTCCTGGAACTGGGCCAGGATGCGGCGCCAGCCGGGTTGGCGAGGCGTCGCTTGAAGTTCATTGGGTCCGTGCTGCACGAGCCGGCGCGACGCGTCCTGCGCCGTGAGCCCGCGCTCGAGATCGGCCCCGAGCGCGCTGGCCACCACACCGGCATCGAGGAGCGAGGCATCGCCGAGAGCGCCGTCGTTGGCGTGCTCGGGAACGGGCGTCACGCTGCCACCAAAGCCCAGGCAAGGCGCGCGATCTGTTCGTCTCCTGCGCGACAAGCGCCCGCATCGCAGCGCGACGCGCCGTCGCTGATCGGGTGGCTCGCGGATCGGTTTCGCGCGTCGTTGAGACTGACGCCGGCCCAGGACAAGCCGATGCAGATCGCGGTGCGCACCTCGGCGTCGTTCTCGCCGATACCGCCGGTGAAGACCAGCAGGTCGATGCCGTCGAGCACCGCAATCATGGGCGTGATCGGCGTTCGCACCGCGGTGCAGAATATCTCGATCGCCAGCCGGGCGTCGGAGTTGCCGGGTGCGGCTTCGTGCAGGGCGCCGTCGCTCGAAACCCCCGAGATGCCCTCATCCGGAGGAGTGGGCCGTCACGCCGCCCGCTTCACGACTGCAAACTATGCGGACCGCTGGGAATAGTCAGGTCCAAATCCCGTCGGACAACTATTGCCTTGGTTCCCCTTGTGCTGGTGCCTGTCCTCGCAGCAGCCCGACGAGTTCGACTTCGCTGACGCCCGCCTCGCGTGGGCAGCCTCGCTTCCTCACCCTCCGCGTCCGGCCGCACGCCTTGACGCCGCGGCTAGCGCCTGCGATCCAGCCGCCTCGGTTACACGAAGGCGCCCGCACCACCCGCCGGCTTGTTTGCTTCTGGCGAACGCCAGTACGAAGAGCGCCCGACAAGGGAAACCGTGACAGGGAGGAAACATGGTCCTGCTCGTCGACAGCGACATCAAGACCCGTGAGGTTCTCGACTGGAAGGGCGTGCACGTGCTGCACGACTCCGGCTCGTCCTGCTCGCAGAAGCTCCGCATCTTTCTCAATCTCAAAGGCATCCCGTGGGAGTCCCGCGTCGTCGACCTGTTCACCAACGAGAACCTTCGGCCCTGGTTCCTCGGCATCAACCCGCGCGGGCTGGTGCCGGTGCTGGTGCACGACGGCAGGGTTCACATCGAGAGCAATGACATCATCTCCTATCTCGAGACGACCTTCCCCGAGCCGCGACTGATCCCGGCCGGCCATGAGAACGAAGTCACGGCGCTGCTCAAGCACGAAGACGACCTGCACCTCGACCTGCGTACGCTGAGCTTCCGCTTCGTGTTCAATCCGCCGGGACCGCCAAAACCGGCCGAGGCGTTGGAGAGCTACGCCGCCAACGGCACCGGCATGGTGCAGGGCGTGAAGGACCGCGACAAGGAAGTCCAGATCGAGTTCTGGCAGCGCGCCGCCACGGAGGGTTTCACCGACGAGCGCGCCCGCGCCTCGGCGCAGAAATTCCGCGTCGAGTTCGACGCCCTCGACCAGCGGATCGGCAAGCGGCGCTACCTGATGAACGACACGCTGAGCGTGCTCGACATTGCCTGGTTCATCTACACCCACCGGCTCTCGCTCGGCGGCTATCCGTTCGCGCGGCTGCACCCGCGGGTCGATGCCTGGTATCGCAGGCTCTTGGCACGGCCGGAGTTCGCCAAGGAAATCGCCGCGCCGCCGCAGGTGATGGAGCGCATCGAGGCGACGCGCACAGCGCACGCGGCGGCCGGCAAGTCGCTGGAGGCCGTAGCGGGGTTTTGAGGATCGTTCAGCCGGCTATAACTGATCGGCTCTAGCGCGATGCGCGGACGCATTCTCGTCATCGATCACAAGACGCCGACACCGGACGCCGACAGCGGGTCGGCCAGCATGTTCTCCTACATGAGCATTCTGGCGCGCGCCGGCTTCGACCTGACGTTCGTACCGATGAACTTCGCCGATGACGGGCGATACAGCCGGGCGCTGAATGAGCTCGGCATCAAGACCCTGTCGGCACCCGAGTGGACCACGATCGAGGCAGTGATAGAGGCCTACGCCCCCGGCTCCGATGTCGTGCTGATCTATCGGGCGCCCGTTGCCAGACGAGTGCTCGATCTCGTCCGCCAGACCGCTCCGGGCGTGCGGATCCTGTTGCATGCGACCGACCTTCATTTTCTTCGCATGGAGCGCGAAGCGGCATTGAGCGGCAGCCCAGCGCACGCGGCGGCGGCTCGCGACATGCGGGCGATCGAGTTGCCCCTGATTGCCAGGGCCGATGCATCGATCGTCGTCAGCACCTATGAACACGAGCTGCTGTCGGCGCTGCTGCCGGAAGCGGTGATCCATCGCATTCCGATCATGCGCGACACGCCACCGAGGCGGCGCGGACTCTCTCGATTGCTGTCGGGAAATCCCGGCCGCCGACGCGGCGTCGTGTTCATCGGCAGCTATCCTCATACGCCGAACGTAGACGCCGTGCATTGGTTCGTGCGCGAGGTCTGGCCCCTGCTGCAAGCGAGGCATTTCGCGCACCGCTTCGTGATCGCGGGCTCGAACATGCCCGAGGACATCGCCGCCTTGTCCGCCGACACGATCGAGGTGCGCGGGTACGTCAAGGATTTGGCGGCGCTGTTCGCGCGCTGCCGGATCAGCGTGGCGCCGCTCCGCTACGGTGCCGGCATCAAGGGCAAGATCGTCAGCAGCCTGAGTCATGGCGTCCCGGTCGTCGCCACCAGGGTCGCGGCGGAAGGAATGGAGCTACGGGCCGGCGAGGAGATTCTCGTCGCCGACCACCCCACGGCCATGGCAGACCAGATCGAGCACCTGTGCCGCGACGCCGAGTTGTGGCGGCGTTTGTCCGACAACGGCTACAAAGCCTTCCAACGCCGGTTTTCCATACAGGCCGGTGAGCGCGCCGTGCTCGACGTCGTCGACGGCTTGGTCGCCACCACCCGGGGAGCGTGAGCGGACGCCGACCCCGACGCGCAGGACCGCGCTCGGCCGCGCGGTGTCGGCGGCCTCAGTCGTCCTTGGCCTTGAGCACGCTCGCATCTTGCGTGAGCGGGCTCGCGTAGGTTGCCGCCCAGCACTCGCCGTGCGTGCCTTGGAGCTGGACGACGAGCGGGAAGGCGAGGGTCTCGAGCGCCGGCATCGGCAGTAGCGCGCCTTTGCCGCCGACCGCGACCTTGGCCTTTCCGGAGGCGCCCGCTTGCAGTTGGACCTTCTGGATCCCTTTGGGCGTGAGCTCGCCGTCGGCGTACTTGAAGCCTTTCGTGCCGCTCGCTTTCCAGCACGGCTTGCCGTTCTTGCAGGCCCCGCCGGGAGGCGCGCTCGCCGTGAGGACGAGGTTCGAGCCGCCGCTGTAGATGCAGAGCGCGTACCCGTCGGCGCGCGTCGGGTCGCCGAAGTCGACGAGGGCCGTTTCACTTCCCTTCGACCACTTCCACGAGAGCGAGTCCTTGGCCTCGGTCGCCCCGACCTTCATCGCGAGCTGGGACTTGCCGGGCACGCTCGGGAGGCGGCAGTCGGGGAGCGGCGCGGAAGCGCATGGCACGGGCTCGACGTCGCAGAGATCGCCGACGCGGTCGCCGTCGGCGTCGGCCTGCGCGGCATTCGGCGCGGTGGGGCAGTTGTCGAGATCGTCGGGCACGCCGTCGCCGTCGCCGTCGGCCGTGGTCGCAACCGCCGTCACGAGCTGCGTCTCGCAGGTCGTGACGGCCGGACACTCGGCGTCGGCGCGGCAGCTCCCCGGCACGCGCAGGATGCAGCGGTGGCAGTCGGCGTCGGCGGTGCACGCGATCGACGTGTGCCGTGCACAATGGCCGAAGCCGGCCTCGCAGCGATCGAGCTCGCAGAACTCGCCCTGCACGCACTCGCTGCCACCGGGCGTGCACCCGCCGCCGTCGCAGCGGCCGGCCTCGACGAGGGCGATCGTGCTGGTTTCGACCTCCTTGGTTGTGTCAAGCGGCGACCGCTCGTCGACCGGGCCGATCACCGTCACGACGTTGCCGCAGACATCGTAGACCTGCAGCACGACGTCGTCGGTGTGGCCTTCGCCGCTGAGATCCTGACCGCCCTGATCGGCCTCCGCGGTGAGGAACGTGATCTTCGATCCCTCGACGCGGTAGGGCGTGCGCGGATCGCAAGCCGGGAACGTGCATGGCACCACCGCTTGCCCGATGACCCGCGTGACGCCGGAGACCGCGTCGTGGACGGCCATGACCCGATCGAACGTGTCGCCGTCGCCGTTCAAATCCGCGTTGTCTTGGCCCGTTTCCGGCGCTCGAAGTGCCGTCAGTTGCACGTCGCCGCAGGCGCTCGTGGCACGCTCGCCCATCACGAAGTCCGTGGCGGCGAGCTCCGTATTGATCCGCTTCTTCTTGGTGGCGTCGTAGAGTTGGAGCACGGCGTCGCCGGCGTCCCCGTCGCCGTTCAGGTCGACGCCCTCGACCTCCCCGCTCGCCTCTTCCACCAGGGCTCCCACGAGGCCTCCCGCGACGGCGGGATCGCCGTTCATGAGGTACCCGTCAAAGTTCGGCGTGATCCAATCGCACGAGAGCATCGGGGTGCAGATCTTGTGAACGCGAAGGTGGGGGCCACCGGACGTGTAGCTGGCGGCAGCGATCCAGCCGTCGGACATCGCGACGCCGTCGACGCGCATACCGAGGTTCACGGGGAGCGCGAGGCTCTCGTCCCAGTATTGAAGGACCGGTTGGTCGTCGTCGTCCGAGCCGTTGCCGTCGAGGTCGCCGGTCGGGCACGCCGCAGTTCCGGTTTCCGCCCCGGGGCGCTCCGCGAGGGTGTAGACGACGCGGCCGTTCTTCACCTTGACGAGCGTGGTCGGGCAGAGCGTGAGCGGCGGTCCCGGATTCGCGCTGTCGAAGACCTGGAGCACGCTGTCGCCGAGAAGGCCGTCGGGGTAGAGGGCGCCGGCCCCGAGCGGGTCGGCGGGATCGGCTCTCCGGAGAAAGACGTCGACGAAGCCGTTGGTGTCGCTTGCGACGAGGTCGCTGGCGCCGCTCGCGAAGGCGATCCCGTGCGCTGCCCTCTGGAACCCGACGCTGGCGGGATTCCCGGCATCGCCGGCGCTCTGGTCGCCCGCCGAGTCGACGTTGACGCGCGTCGTGCTCCGTGTGACCCGGTCGTACACGAAGATGTCGGTGGCGCCGTTGGTGTCGTTGGACACGAGGTTCGTCGCGTCCGAAGTAAATGTCACATAGCGGCCGTCCTCGGAGAGGCGCCGCATGCTCGACGGTCCGTCCGCTTGCCCGCCGCCCGTCGCGACGCTGACCCGCTCGACGATGCCGGTGGGCAGGTCGTTCCGCACTAAGACGACGAAGACGTCGGCGGCGCCATTGGTGTCGCCGGGGACCAGATTGGTGGCGTCGCTCTCGAATGCCACGATCAGGTCGCTGGTGAAGTCGTCGGCGGGGGGCGCGACATAGGGTCGCCGCGACGGCCCGTTCGCTTGTATGCCGCCGGGGCCGACGCTCACCCGAATCGTGTAGACGTCGAAGAACGTGTAGCCCGCCAGGAAGATGTCCGTCGCCCCGTTGTCGTCGTCCACGACGAGGTTCGTGGCATCGCTCTCGTACGCAACCCACGGGAAGGGAAACCCGGGTAAGATGTGGGAGGTCGGCCGCCGCGACGGCCCGTTCGCCGGGCCGCCGCCGGCCGCGGCGCTGACTAGGGTCAGGATGTTGCCCGTCGTCCCGAAAATGTGATTGCTGAAGACGTCCGTCACGCCGTTCGTGTCCCCAGCGACGAGATTGGTGGCGTCGCTTTCGAAGACCAAGTCGTTGCCTTCTCGCCGCTCGATGTGCCGCGAATCGCCGCCGATCGCCCCGTTGCCGTTCTCATCCACGTTGAAGCGCCGATTCGCCCCGCCGCTCCGTCCGAACACGTCGACGAGGCCGTTCCCGTCCGGCGTCGCGAGCAGGTTGCTCGCGGCGCTCTCGAACACGACGTCGCCGCCCCACCGCGCCGGGTTGGTGGAGGCGCCGTTCGCCTCGAGATCGGCCGGACCGACGCTCAGGCGAGTGATGCTGCCGTCGGTCATGTTCTTCTCGAAGACGTCGGTCGTGCCATTGCCGTCCACCACGAGATTCGTCGCGTCGCTCTGGAAGGGGACCCTCCCGCCCAGCGGCGCGGCCGGGTTCGTGCTGTCGCCGCCCACGGCCTCTGCCCCGACGCTCGTCGTGCTGACGCGCTCGGTGATCTTCGCGGCGCGCTCGAGCTCCGAGCCACGGAACACGACGAGCCCGTTCGACACGACGAGCGCGCGATCGTTGATGACCGGGGCCGCATCGACGGTGAGGGGTGGGAGGCCGTCCGTCAGCTCGGACGGTCCGAGCTCGAAGACGCGCAGAATGCCGTCCTCTTGGTCGCCGTCGAGGTTGATGTCGCATCCTTGACCCGACTCGGACTCGACGAAGGCGACGACGCCGTTTTCCTTGGCGGCGGCCGGCAGCAGGAGCGGCGGTGAGGAGACGCGGATCACCGAGCGGCCGATCGCGCTGGGATCGAGGCCGCACCCCGGTGTCGGGCCGAGCGGTTGAATGAGACCCGTGTTCGGCTCGCGCAGGGTCACGATCAGATCGCTGTCGTCGCCGTCACCGTTGCGATCGACCTGGTCGATGCGCTCGGAGAGGGCGAGCTCGCCGAGCTCGTTGCGTGCGACGAGACCCTCGAGCGGCACCGGCGGGCCGGCGGCGAGCTTGTAGCCGACGCAGGGTCCGCTCGGACACGAGCCGGGCGTGCAGGTGAGCGACGGATCGTTCTGGCAGACGCCGGCCGCGAGCGCCGTGCGCGCGAGTACGGCCGGTCCCGTGCCGCCACCGACGACGAGGCCGCTCACGTCGAAGATCGCCGCGCCGCAGCCGCCCCCGGGGCATTGCACGTCGCCGAGGCACACGGTGCCGTCGGCGCTGCCGCCGACGCAGCGCGCGTCGCCGCAGGTGCCGCCGGTGCAGTCGCCGTCGGCGTTGCAGACGTTGCCGTCGTTGGCGCCGCCACTGCACGCGCCCGGGACGTCGCTCCGCCGCGCCAACCGAAGGATCGTGTAGGGGGCATCCGTCGAGCCGAACAGCGTGAGCCCAGCGCCGCCGCTTTTCGGCTCGAAGACCGGAGCGATCGGGCGTCCCTCCGGAGAGAACGAGCGCACGAAGGAGGGGGGCGCGGGAATCGGGAGTGCGAACGTTGCCTCGATCAATCGTGCGGCGGGAATGCCGTCGAGCTCCGCGCGGATGCCGTCCCACACGACCGGCATCAGGAGATTTCCGCCGGCGTCGACGGCCGCCCGAAGCTCCTGCGCTCCGAGGAGGGAGTCGCACGGCGGAGATTCGTCGATGCACTCGCGCGCGTATTGGTTCGGCGGCGGGAGCGCGGTGAACGCCGAGAAGAGCCGGCTCGGGATACGAGGCTCGCAGGCACCGACGTCTTGGAAGAGATCGTCGATGCAGGCAAGCGTGCCCGGGGCCGCGGCGCACGTGGAGACGCCGCAGGGCAGGGGATCGCCGCTCGCGGTCACGACGATGCGTGCGGCACCGGCGAGCGTGCGATCGTCGTCGTCGGGGGCGCAGGTGCCGCCGGTGCAGTCCGCGTCGACCGCGCACGGATGGCCCGCGTCGGCGCCGCCGCTGCAGCGTGCGTCGGTGTCGGGGAAGCGGAAGCGGAGATTGCGGACGCCGCCCTGCTCGACGACCTCCAGTCCCGCCGTCGCGCCCGCGACGCAGAAGGCAGCGGCGCCGGCGCCGAGTGCGCTCTCACAGGCGGCGAGCTGCGGTGTCAGCGCGCTGCAGTCCGGGGCGGCCGTCAACACGACGGCGTTCGTCGGACCGGCCGGCGGCGTGAAGAGCACCGTCACGACGTGTGCGGCGGCGGTCGCGGCGAGTCCGGGGGATGCGTCACACTCGCGGACCGAGACCTCGACCGGCTCGCCGGGCCCCGCGAACGGGCGATCGACGACCCCGAGCGCGCTCACGAACTGGCCGCGTTGCCCCGGAATCAGGTTGCATCCCGCGTACGCCTGGTGCGGGAGGAGGAGCAGGACACACACGACGAGTCCCAGAATCGCCATGGGGTTCGCCATGGGGTCGACGTCGCGCGGTCCGAAGCGCAAGGGTGCTGCCAGGTTGGTCATAATAGAAGCTCCTCGTCCGCGACGGCCGATGTGCATATCTGCACCACAGGTTGCGTGACGGTGTCAATGACATTTCTCGTGCTCCTCGAGGGAGCAGAAGACCAACGACGGCAGCGTCCACGACAAGGACAACGGCTACGCGTGGAGCACGTCGGTCGCGAGGCCACCGCTGAGACGGGTCTCACCCAGCGAGCCCGAGAAAGATCATCAGTGCACGGTTCAGTCGGAGCACGTCGTCGTCTGCGAGCCTGCCGATTCGTGTAGCGAGCTTGTGCTTCGGCATGGTGGTGATCTTGTCCACCATCAGTCGCGACGGTGATTTCAAGCCGTTGGTCTCACTGGGCTCGACGGCAATACGAAACAGAGGGGCGTCGGTCGGGTCACTCGTGAAGGCGCAGATCGTGATGGAGTTGGTTCCATTGAATCGGTCGTCTTGCACGATGACGACCGGGCGCGGCTTGCCGGCGTAGTCCGTGCCACTGGCCGCCGTCCAGACTTCTCCGCGTGTCACTCGTCGCGTCCGGTCGACAGCGCATCGATGAAGGCTTGGTCTTGAGCGGCGTGAGAGCTTGCGGCAACGAGGCGTGACTGGCGCGATGCCTGGGCGACAAACGTGGGCGACCGTACATCAGGCACCCAAATCTGGATCGGTCTGAGCCCCTGCGCTCGCAGACGCCTGCGGTGAGCCTGCACTTTGTCGCGCGAGGTGGCGGGCTTCGGTGTTCGCGAACTGCGTCTCGATACAGGAGACATGGGAAGTTGGTTACATGTAACCCGTGGTGGCCGCAAGAGTCCGAAGAGCGTGGGGAGCGGCGTTGACCTCGCCGACCCGCACGACGCCTATCGCATCCGCCCCATGGAATGACGACAAGGTTGACCTGCCGTCAAAGAATCCAATCGGACCGAAGGGCACCACGCACAACGGCCCCCGCGGACCGCGTCCGCAGGAGCCGAATGCATGACGGAATCACCGATCAGGAACCGCTGCGCACGGCGCGGATGAAGTTGTTGATGAACGTGGATGGCGCGACGTTGCCGTCGGAGAACGTGACGACCCACTGTTTCGGCGCCTGGTTGTCCACCACCGAGGACGACCAGTAGCTGCTGGACGGGTGGGTGCAGGAGCACGTCAGGACCGTGCAGCCCGGGACGCATCGGGCGTTGAACAGATAGTGGACCGCGGGATTGCGCGCGCCGTAGTCCGCGAGGGTCTGGAGCTCCGCGATGTTGGGGAGCCGCCAGTCGGTGTAGCCGGCAAACGACTGCCCGTTGAGGCCGTTCAGCTTGACCGACAACGGCAACATGTAGCTCGCGGAATTGTAGTCGTGGATCGAGCCGTCGTCCGACAGCTTCTCCCACATGAGTCCGGTGCGCAGGTCGGAGATCGTCCCGTCCCCGTTGTCCGCGAAGTTGCGGTCGAGTCCCTGCCGGTGGTCGCCGTCCTGGCCGGTGCCGGCGCAGGGGATGTCCGTCCACGGCGACACCGGGAGGAAGCACTGCGTCGAGCCCGTCTTCAGGCGATGCCCGCCGCGCGCCAGCACGCCGCCCGCGACGGCTCGCGCCACGTCGGCGCTCGCGATGTCGAGGTGCTGGGCGATCGGAAATCCGTCCCCGGTGATCGGGCATGCACCGTCGGCGCGGCTCTCGATCGCCGGCCATTTCGCGCGATACTTGTCGGCGCACTTCTGAATCGCCCGCCCGCGGGCCGCGCCGTTTTCCGTGAGCGCGAACTTCGCCTCCGCTCTCTGGAGGCACTCGACGTACTTGCCGGCCTCCTTGTTCTTGTCGCTCTCGCACTTCTCTGCCGGCGTCGCCGCCAGCGCCGTTCCGGCGAGCAGCATCACCGCCGCCGCCGTCGTCGTCCATTGGTTCGTCGTCATGTCATCCTCCGTTTTCGTGTCGTTGGATCCGCGTTCGTGCCGCGGGTCAGAAGCCGCCGCGCACGGCGCGGACGTGCAGGAATGTGGTGGAGCCCGTGCCGATCCGGTTGACCCGGCCCTCGTGGAAGCCGACGAGCCACGAGCCGCCGTTGTCGAGGTGGCCCGTCGTCGACGTCCAGAACTGCGCCGACTGCGTGTAGGTGCACGAGCACGTGAGGACGGTGCACCCGACGATGCAGTTGTCGTGGAACGCGGGCGCGATGGCGGGGCTGTACGGATTCAACCGAACGAGGCTGTAGAGCTCGTTCACGTTCGGCACCCGCCAGTCGCGATAACCGGCGAACCCGGACGCGTTCAGCCCTGCCAACTTGACCGTGAACGCCTCGTTCCAGGTGTAGCGGTGCTCTTTGTCGTGGATGGTCCCGTCGCGCGAGAGCTTCTCCCACATGAGGCCCGTCCGCGTGTCGGTGATCGTACCGTCGCCGTTGTCGACGTAGGCGCGCTCGAGCCCGCGCTGGAGCTCGCCGTCCTGCCCCGTGCCGGCGCAGGCGACGACCTGGCCGGACGCGTTCCAGCACTGCGTCTGGCCGGTCTGCAGCGTGCCGGCCTGGCCCACCAACGGGTCACCCGCGAGTGCCGCCGCGACGTCCGTGGTCGTGGAGTCCACATAGTCCTGGATCGCGGTCTGGTCGCCCGTACTCGGACAGGCGCCGCCGGCGCTGTCCTCGATCTGCATCCAGCGCGCGGCGAACCTGTCGGTACACCGCTGCAGCGCGAGCCCGCGCCGCACGCCGTCACGCGTCGTCGCGAACTCCGCCTCCGCCTGCTGCCGGCAGGCCGTGTACTTGCCGGCTTCCTTGTTCTTGTCGCTCGTGCACCGCTCGGCCGACCCGGCGAACGCCGGACCGGCGAGCAGCACCGCCGCCGTGACGGCGGCCCATTGGATCCTAGTCATTGTGTAGCCCTCCCTTGCCGGGGAGGGGCTACCTTTCGAGTAGCGTCGGGCTACCCGGGCGCGCGCGTGTTCGCGGCTCCGACCCACCGAACCGGATCGAGGCCGCGTCGCTGGGGGTCGCTCAGAGGTTCACTCGTTGCCCTCCCGCGCCCGCTACCCCCGGCCTATGATCAAGCGGGAGGCGACGTGGATGCTCCTGTTCCGCTTCATCATGGCCGGGCTCCGAGCGCTCGTTGCGCTGCGAAATCGCCAGTTGGTTCAGATCGCCCTCGTAGGCGAGTTCGGCAACGCGTGCGGGCTACACGTACAGCTGCGACCTGGCGACCAGCACCTGCCGGGCGACGCCGGAGTATGGCGCGTAGCGCGCCAGCAGATCGCGGACGGCGAACGCGGTGATCTCGTCGCCGAGTTCCGAATCGCAAAGGCGATCCGGAACTCGCGAACGACGACGTTCGTCACCGCTTGAAATCCGCAGGCTCGCCCCGCGGAGGACGAGGCCATCCGCGCCGAACTTCTCAGGGGCAAGCAGAGTGGGGAACCCCAGGCGTTCACCGCGAAGGGCCGCTACACGCACTTACGGGCGCGTTCGAGGAGTCGCGCCCGCGCCATATCGGCGCAGCCTGATTCTGCTCAAACCTGCCCTGCGACAGATTTCTCGCCTTCGTCGGGTAATCACCTGATCGACACCGTGACGAAGGAGTGGGACGGTGCGCGACGATTCGTCGGCGTTGTCCGTACCCGTCGTCCCACAAAACCTGCACCACGGAGCGTACACCATGCAGCCAGCCGCCCAGAGATTGTTCGTACGTGCCCTGTCGTTCGCGGCTGCCGCCGTGCTCGTGACGACACCCGCCTACTCCGACCCGATCAAGTGTCAGCGGTCGATCCTGAAAGAGTCGGGGAAAAATGCCCAGGCGCGTATGAAGGCCCTGCAGAAATGCGAAGACGCCAAGGTGAAAGGGAAGCTGCCGCCGGCCACGGTTTGCCTGACCGACTCCAAGACGGTGACCGCGCTCGTCAAGGGGTTCAACAAGCTCGCGCTCGGCATCGCCAAAGCCTGCGGCGGCGGGGACAAGAATTGCAGCACGACGGGCGACAATGATTCGCTGGCCTCGCTCTCGTGGCCTGCGACCTGTCCGGGTTTCGAGAGCGCGTGCACCAACGCGATCGGCAACTGCGACGACATCACCACGTGCTTGAGTTGCATCAATGCGAAGGCCATCGATCAGGCGATCCAGCTCTACTACGGGTCGAATCCGTCCGCGCCGGCGGTCGCCAAGTGCGAAGCCGTGATCGGCAAGGCGACGGCGGCGTTCTTCGCCGCCAAGACGAAGGCGCTCGGCAAGTGCTGGGACGCGCGTTACACCCAGAAGCACTCCGCGAGCTGCGTGCCGACCGCGGGCGGCGACGGCAAATATCTCGCCGCCATCGCCAAGGCGGCCGCCAAGAAGGATGCCGCGATTCACAAGGCCTGCGACGGTATGGCCGTGGCGTCCTTGGATTTTCCGGGAACCTGCCCCTCGGTCACGGTGCCTGACAGCACGCTCGCATCGTGCGGCGGCCCGATTGCCACCATCGACGACATCGTTGCCTGTGTCGATTGCGTGACGGAGTTCAAGGTCGACTGCTCGGTGCCGGCCGCCGTGCCGACCTTCGTGCCGTACCCGAGCTTGGAGTGCAACGGCGATCCACCGACGCCGACGGCGACGCCGACCGGCGCGACGACGCCCACCCCGACCACGACGCCTACGGCAACGCAGACGGCGACGCGCACGGCGACACCGACGACCGCCATTACGGCCACGCCGACGGCGACCTCGACGGGACCGTTGATCCCGACGCCCACTGCGACCATGACGCCCGGTGCATGCGGCAACGGCGCCCTCGATCCGGGCGAGGATTGCGATCTGAGCGCCGGCGTCACCTGCGTCACGGGCTCCAACACGGGCGCAGCGTTCACCTGCGGCCCGACGTGCCAGTGCGCGTGTCCGACCACGATGACGTTCGCGGACGACGCGATCGATGCCGCGAGCACGCTCGACCTCGGTTGGAACGGCATCGGGCATCGCATGCCGATGGTCTCGAATGGCGCGCTGACCGTCGGGCTTTCGGGGTGCAGCGGCAGCAGCCGGCCGTGCGGGCAATGCGATGTCAGCGGACCGATCGCGAATCCCGCGGCGGGGGCCGGACAGATCGACAATCGGCGCTGCACGAACGACACGTCGCGGCGCTGCACCTCGGATGCCCCGTGCCTGCCGCGAAGCTGTCTCGGCGGCACCAACCACGGCGCCACCTGCACAACCGACTCGGCCTGTCCGGGCGGTACGTGTCCCGCTGCGGGGACGTGTCAGTGGTACCTCGGTTCCAATCTGCCGCTCGCCGGCGGCGGGATCGGCACCTGTTTCGTGAACCAGCTCACCGGGTCGGTCGGCGGGACCGCAAACGTCGAGAGCGGGGAGACCGCGACGACCATGCTCGCGAGCAGCAGAGTCTTCCTTGGAGGAAGCGTCGATCAGCCGTGCCCGCTGTGCATCGGCGACGGGGCAGTCAACGACGGGCTGCAGGGCGGCACATGCAACGCCGGGCCGCGGGTGAGCCGCGCCTGCGACGGCAACGGGCAGGTGCCGAACCGGCCGGATTTCGGCGTCTCGAGCCTCGACTGTCCGCCGTCGACCGCCAGCCAGATCGCGCTGCTCACACTCGATCTTTCGAATGCGACCGATCCGGTCACACGGACTCTCACGATCGCCAGTCCGAACTGCTCCGGTTCCGCGGGCGACAAATGCCTCTGCGGCACCTGCAACAACGGTAACAACGCGGCGTGCTTCGCCAACGCCGATTGTCCGGATCCGGCAGGCCCCATCGGACCGATCTGCAACGGTTTGCGGTGCCTCGGCGGCGGCAACAACGGTGCTGCCTGCGCGGTGGGTTCACAGTGTCCCGGCAGTACCTGTTCGCGTCCGGGCGAGTTCACCAAACCCAGCGCCTGCCTCGATGACACGACGGTGCTTGACCGCATCATGGAATGCACCGACGCCGCAGACGGGATCGTTGGCAACCAGGAAGGCGGATGCACGCTCGGTCCGCCAACAAACACGTGCACGGTCGCCTCGGGGCACGCGCAACGTTCCTGCTCCGTCGATTCCGACTGCGGAGGCGGCGCGGGGACTTGTGTCGCCTCCGCACGCAAGTGCTACCTGACCGGGGGCGGGACCTTCCAACCCGCGGGTCTGAACGACGGCACCGACACCCTGATCGCCGTCGGCACGGAGGATACCCCGATCAACGACGTGTCGCACCCGACCCGGGCGGCACTCTTCTGCGTCCCTCCGACAAGCTCAGGTTCGATCAACGGCTTGTTCAGCTTCCCCGGTCCAGGCCGCCAGACCGTTCGAGGCACCGCGACCTTCGGGCCGTGAAACGAGACGCAGCGGCTGACATTCCGCCGATGCTCACTGTCGCTTCGCGAGGCGCCTGTCAGGCCGGGAGTCCTTCGACGATGCCGAGGCCGCTCGGAAGGCTCCGCGCCGACGACAGGGTGAAGCCGCCGGCAGCGAGGAGCTGGCGGAATTGCGTCTCGGTCCGCTCGCGGCCGGTGACGTTGACGAGCATGTTGAGGTCCGCGAGCGTGCTGCTCTGGCTCACGGGATCGTCCGCCGTGATGCGCTCGGGCAGCACGCGGTCGAAGACGATCAGCCGACCAGCGGGGGGAATGGCCGCGCGTATGGTGCGCAGTATCCGCGTCGCGTCCGCGTCGTTCCAGTCATGCACGATCCACTTCAAGACGTAGGCGTCGCCACCGGCGGGGACCGATTCGAAAAAGCTGCCGCCGACCAGCTCACAGCGGTCGGCGATGCCACGCTCCTCAACGAGAGTGCGCGCGGTCTCGACGACGTGCGGCAGGTCGACGAGGATGCCGCGTGCCGCCGGTGTCGCCCGCAGGATGGCCGATAGGAGCGACCCCTGTCCGCCGCCGACATCGACGACGGTCCCGAAGGCCGAGAAGTCACAGGCCGCCACGATCTCATCGGCAAGGCGGGTGGACCCCTCGGTCATGGCCTGGTTGAAGATCGCCGCGAACGGCGCCTGGCGCTTCATGTAGTCGAACAGCTCGGCTCCGTGCACCTTGGAGAACGCCGTTTCGCCCGTGCGGATCGAATGCAGCATCTGTCCCCATGGTTCCCACCAGACCTCGCTGCCGTACATCAGCAGAATCGAGCGCAGGCTCGGGGCAGTGTCGCTTCGCAGGAAAGCCGATAGCTCGCTCTGCGCGAAGCGCCCGTCTTCCTGCTCCGCGAAAACTCCCTGGGCAGCGAGCGCGCGCAGTAGCCGCCGCAGGGCATCGGGGTCCGTCCGCGTCGCGCCCGCAAGATCCTGCGCGGACCGCGGCCCCTCCCCGAGCAGATCGGCGATGCCAAGAACGGCAGCCGTGTACAGGGACGCCGTCACCCACGGGCCCGTGATCAGCGCATGCAGCCGTTGGATGGCGGTCGGGATCGTAGGTGGCATGAACGGCCCTCCTGAGCCGGAGCGTGCTACGCCCGAGCGGTCGTCGCATGTCAACTCCGCGCCGATGCGCTCGAGCGTGTCGAGCCCCTGCTGCCGGACCTCGAGCGGAATGCGCTCGACGTCGACCTGGCTTGTCAGCGGACGCAGCGAATGTTTGCATTGGCCGCGATCATGATCGAAGCGCGCAAGCTGATGAAGAAATTCAACGGTCACGTGGCCGTGAACGAGTTGAACCTGAAGATCGAGGCGGGGGAAATCTTCGCTCTGCTCGGGCCCAACGGGGCGGGCAAGACCACCACCATCAACCTGTTCCTCGGCTTCCTCACGCCCGATGGGGGCGCGGCAAGCGTGGACGGTGTGAACGTGGCGGCGGACCCGGTCGGGGCGCGGCGGCACATTGCCTACATCCCCGAGCAGGTCGTGCTGTATCCGCGCTTCACCGGGGTGGAGAACCTCGACTACTTCAGCACGCTTGCGGGCCGGCGTCATACGCAGGAAGAACTGCTGACGTTGCTCAAGCGGGCCGGACTCGCTGCCGACGCCGCCGCGCGCCGCGTGTCCACCTACTCCAAAGGAATGCGCCAGAAGGTCGGCATCGCCCTCGCACTCGCCACCGAAGCCAAGGCGCTGTTGCTCGATGAGCCCACTTCCGGTCTCGACCCTGCGGCGTCGCACGAATTTTCCCGCCTCGTGCGGAAGTTGGCGCAGGATGGCGTGGCGATCCTGATGGCCACGCACGATCTCTTCCGCGCGCGCGAGGATGCCACGCGTGTCGGCATTCTCCGCGACGGCACACTGGCGGCAGAGTATGCGACGAACGATTTGAAACACGTGGATTTGGAGAAGCTCTATCTGCAGCATCTCAGCGCATGATTTTCTCCATCGCCCGCAAGGAATTCATCGATGCCTGGCGCGACGGTCGCTTTCGATGGGCGGCGGCCATCATCGTGGGACTGCTGGGCGTGGCGTCGTTGCTCGCCCTGCAACAGGTGCAGCGGACGCGGAGTGAACGCGCCGCCGCCACCGCGATGGAACGGGAGAACTGGTTGAGCCAGGGCCAGAAGAATTCCCATTCGGCGGGCCACTACGGCGTGTATGTCTTCAAGCCGCTGCCACCGCTCGCGATGCTGGACCGCGGCATCGAGCCGTTCGTCGGGACCACGGTGTTTCTCGAAGCGCACCGGCAAAACCAGGCGGCGTTCGTGCCCGCGCAGGATGCGACGGCCACGCGTCGTTTTGGCGAGCTGACCGTCGCCACCGGACTGCAACTGCTCGCGCCCTTGCTGATCGTGCTGCTCACGTTCGGTGCGCTGGCCGGCGAGCGTGAGCGCGGGACCTTGCGACAGGTCCTCAGCCTCGGCGTGCGCCCGCGTGATCTCGTGCTCGGCAAGGCGCTGGGGTTGGGCTCGGTCGTATTCGTGCTCGTGTTGCCGGTCGGGCTGTTCGGGGCGATTGCGCTGCAAACGTTCCCGGGCGGTGAGGTGCCCGGCGGCTGGGCTCGTCTCGCGGGGCTGGGTTGTGCCTACGCGCTCTATCTGGCCGCGATGCTGGCCTTCTGCCTCGCCGTCTCCGCCGTCATGCCCACGTCGCGCGCAGCCCTCGCCATGCTCCTCGTCTTCTGGTCCGCCAACGCCATTCTCGCGCCGCGCCTCTCCACGGACATCGTGCAACGCGTGTTGCCCACGCCCAAGCTCGCCGAGTTCGAGGGCGACTTGCAGAAGGCGTTGCAGGGAGGTCTGGACGGCCACAATTCGCGCGACCAACGGTTGCAGGAGCTCGCGCAGAAGGTGTTGCGCGAACACGGCAAGACGCGCATCGAGGAGCTACCGTTCAACTTCCAGGGCCTGGCCATGCTCGAAAGCGAACGCATGGCGGACGAAGTGTTCGACGAGCACTACGGGCGGCTGTGGGATCGTCTCGAAGCACAGGATCGCGCCGTGACCTGGACCGGCCTGGTCGCACCGCTGCTGGCGATTCGCTCGGCCTCGATGGCGCTCGCCGGCACGGACTTCACCCATCATCGCCGCTTTTCGGTCGCGGCGGAGAACCATCGGCGCGCGTTCGTGCGCGTGCTCAACGAGAACATGATGAGCTCGCACGGGGGCCATCACGCCGTCGCCGGGCGCGAGCTGTGGGAGAAACTGCCGGCGTTCACCTACGATCCGCCGCTCGCGGATGCCGGGCTCGCGGCTGCGAAACCCGGCCTGATCGTCCTGATCCTGTGGGCGGTGGGGGCGTGGGCCGCGCTCTGCTGGGCGGCACCGCGCCTGAATCCCAATTGATCATGAGTCCGTATCTTTTCCGCCTCGAGCTTCGCTTGCTGGCGCGGGAACGTGGGGTGTGGGTGCTGCTCGCTCTGTTTGCTGCGGCGCTCCTGTATGGCTTGGGAAATGGCGCGCAACTGCACGCGCGGCAGTCGCAGATCACCGCGCAACTGAACCGCGCCGCCACCGATCGGGCGGTCCAGGTCCGCGACTTTCTCGGACGCCAATCCCTGGATGCGCAAGCCGTCGCCGGGCGTGGCGAAATCGCCATCCTCTCGCCGGCACCGCTGCCGCTCCTCGCCACCGGCCAGTCGGACTTGGTTCCCGGCCACCAGGTGATCAGCGTGTGGAATCTTTCAGCACCCGCCGAGACTCGGTCGGAGCTGGAGAATCCCTCGGTGCTGCTCGCGGGCCGATTCGATCTGGCCTTCGTGCTGGTGTGGTTGTTCCCGCTGTTCCTCGTCGCTTTCGTGCACGATCTCGCGGCGGGCGATCGCGAGTCCGGCACCTTGCGCCTCGGCCTGGCGCAGGGCATCACGCCCGGACGCTGGCTGGCGCATCGCGCGCTCGCCCGTGCCTTGCCGGTGCTCGGACTCGCGGCGCTGGGAACTCTCGCGGCGGGAGTGGTCTCGGATTCCGCGGCCGCCATGCATCGCGTGGCGCTGGCGGTTGCCGTGGTGCTCGCCTACGGACTGTTCTGGGTCGCGCTGGCCATCGCGGTCAACGCCGTGGCCCGCAGCGCGGCGGGTGCTGCGACGGCGCTCGGCGCCGCGTGGGTCTTGCTCGTGCTGGTGGTGCCCACCCTGTTGAACGTCGCTGTGGAGACGCTCTATCCCACGCCTTCGCGCGCGGAACTGGTGGCCGCCGGACGCAAGGCCTCGGGCGACGCCGAGAAGCGCGGCATAGAGTTGCTCAACTCTTTCTACCGCGACCATCCGGAGCTCGCGCCGCCCGACCAGCAGGCCGACTTCGCCGCGCGCCATCTCACCGTCCAAACGGAGGTCGGGCGAGCCGTCGAGCCGGTGCGGCAACGCTTCGACGACCAACTGGCACGCCAACAAACCGCCGTGGGGCGCTGGCGTTTTCTTTCCCCGGCAATCGCGACGTACGAAGCCCTGACGGATCTCGCCGGAACCGGCTACTGGCGTCACCGGGCCTTTCACGACCAGACCGCTGAGTTCAAAAGTGCCATTCACGATTTTTTCAGCCCCAAAGTTCACCAGCGCGCGCCCATCACGCTGGCGGACTACGACCGGCTGCCGAGGTTTGCTTTTCGCGAAGAACCGGCAAGTGCCTGGGCAGCGCGCGTGGGTGCCGGCGTTGCCGGCGTACTCACGCTCACAGCGGCGCTCGGCTGGTGGACGTGGCGCCGCTTGCGCCCTGCACGGGCGGGACAGTTGGCGGGCTGAGCTGAAAGTCGCTGAACGATTCGCGGCTCGGCTTTTTTCGCTTGCCAGGCGCCGGACATCACGGCTATCTCGACGATCCGATCATCGGACCGGATCACCCTCCATGCATCCCCTCCGGCCATGCGCCATCGGCCAGCCCGCCGCCCTCGCGCTGCCGGCGCTCGCGCCGGAGCAATCGACGACGCTGGCGGGATCCGACGCTCTTCGCGCCCATCGCACCATGAGTTTGAGCGTTCCTGCTGCAAGGAGGACCATTCCATGACGTACCGCTTTTCGATCTCTCGACTGCTCTGCGCATTCGCCGCCGCGCTCGTCATCGCCGCCCCTGCGCATGCGGCCGCCGATCCCAAGGTCGTCGTGAAGTGCCAGGCGACCTTGAAGAAGGCCGGCGCGAAGTTCATCGCCAAGAAGCTCGGCGCGCTCGCGAAATGCACGGACGCGGTGTTCAAATGCATCCAGACCGTCGATGAGGCGGCGGACGCCGGGGCCAAGCGGACGGCATGCATCACGAAGGCGCGGGACGGCTGCCTCAAGTCGCTCGCGGGCGCCACGGCGGCGCGCCAGGCGTTCGTCGGTGCCGTCACGGGCGCGTGCGCGACGCTCGATGCCGCGCAAGTGACGGGCGGCGGCGGCCTCGGCTATGCCGGCACCGATTGCGCCGCGTTCGGGGCGGCGGCGGCGACGAGCGCCGCGACGTTGGCCGAGTGCGTCGCGTCGCAGCACGACTGTCTCGCGAGCCAGCTCTTCCAGCTCGGCGTGCCGCGGGCGCTCGAGCTGATCCAGTTCACGCCGCCGCCCGCGGCGGTGGTCCCGGCGGCGGATCTTGGACGCCTCGCGTGTCTCGACGACAACGCCGGCACCGGCAGCGACGTCGGCGACGTCGCGCTCGGGAAGTCGCTCGCCAAGTGCGAGAAGGCGATCGTGAAGGCGGGAAGCAAGCTCGCCGGCGGCCGATTGAAGACGCTCGAGAAATGCGTCGACGCGCTCTTCGCCTGCGCCCAGACCAAAACGGGCGACGACCTCACGAAATGTCGCACCAAGGCGCGCGCCGGCTGCCAGAAGGCGCTCGACAAGCAGGAAGAGAAGGCGATCGCGATCGGGGCCGCGACGGCGAAGCCCTGCGGTGACGCGTCGGTCTTCGCGGCGCTGCGGACGCCCGCCGGCGGCAACCTCGACGCGCTCCTGACGGCCCCCATGCTACGCGCCGCGCTCTCGTGCACGTCGCTCGCGACGATCGCGGACTACCAGGCGTGTCTCGTGGCACGGAACGGCGGCGCCGTCGACGACGTGCTGCGCTTCCAGGCGCCGAAGGCCGAGGAGCTCCTCGCCGAGGTCGACTGCGATCTGAACGGCTGCGTCCCCGTTCCCACCCCCACCAAGACACCGGGCGGCGGCGGTGGCGGGAAGCCCACCGTCCAACGCATCATCGGCCTTGGGGGCGACGGGACGCACCCGCTCACGTTGCCGAGTCGGATCGCCACGGACGGCAACGGCACCGTCTACGTGATCGGTCTGAGCAGCGACAACGTGTTCAAGATCGCTCCGAACGGCGCGATCACCGAGCTCATGGGCAACGGTCCCGGGAAGCCGGTCGTCCAGCCGAGCGCCGTCGGTGCGGACGGCGATGTGGTCTATGTCGGCAGCACGATCGGCTCCCAGGGCGGTGTGAGCGGGGAGCTCTACAAGATCACGCCCGGGGCGGAGCCGGTCTTGATCCTCGACACCGATGGGGACGGCGTCAACAAGTTCCGCGCCCCGGATGTCATGGGCTTCGACGCGAGTCACAACCTCTACGTTGCGGCCGCCGTCAGTGCCAACGTCTTCAAGATCACGCCCACGGGTACCGCCTCGATCGTGATGTCCACCGATTTCAACGGGAACGACGGACAAGGTCACAAGATCACGGGTCCGTTCTACATGACGGTCGACCCGGCCGGGGTCGTCTACCTCGCATGCTTCGGCAGCAACAACGCCTTCAAGATCACCGGCGGGGTCAACACCCAGCTCATCGGCCCGAACGGCGACGGCGCCGGGAACACGCTGAAGCAGCCCGTCGGCATCGCGATCGACGGAGCCGGCACCACGTACGTCGCCAACGGGTTCTTCGACACGATCTTCAAGATCACGTCGGGCGGCACCATCACCCAGATCGTGGACAGCACGGGCGACGGCACGAACCCCCTGCTGTTCATCGGCGGCATCGCGACCGACCCGGCGGGCAACCTCTTCATCACCGGCAATCAGAGCCACAACGTGTTCAAGGTCACGCCCGGCGGCACCATCAGCGAGTACGTCGAGGGTGGCGACGGCAGCAACGAAATTTCGGAGCCCGGGGACATCATCACCGACCCAGCGGGGAACCTCTACGTGGTCGACGAGAGGGGGGCGGTCACGATCTCGCCCTGACGTACGTCACAAGCAGCTAGAGCGCCGACCAGTCCTCCCCATCGTCCGACACAACGATCTCTCCATCCGCACCTACGGCCACCCACGTGTCGGCGCCATACGCTACCGCCGCAAGGTCTTGCGTCGTTCCCGAACTTTCCGCGGCCAACGCCTGCGGATCGGTAGACTGGAGGATCGTTCCCGACGTGCCGACCACCACGAACCGCCCCTGTGCGTAGGAGATGCCGTCGAGATCCACGGCAGCGATGCTCGAGGTGGTCCAGGCGGTGCCGTCCTCCGATAGCGCAACCAATCCGTTCGCGCCGACGACCACCCACGTGCCATCTCCGTACCGGACATCGCGCACAGACTCCGCCGTATCGGAGGCGACACTCGTCCACTGCACGCCATCCTCCGAGGTGAGGAGAAGCCCGTCGTCACCGACCGCCAGGAATTGATCGTTGCCGTAGCCGACACCGTGAATCGTCGCGCTGGTCCCGCTGTCTTGCGCGACCCAGTCGGCACCGTCGGTGGATGTAAGCAGCGCACCATCGTCCCCGACCGCGACGAACAGTCCGCCCCCGTACGTCACCGCCTCCAACGACTCGGTCGCCCGGCTCGTCGGGAGCGTCCAGCTTTCGCCGTTGCTCGACGTGGCGATCGCGCCACTATCGCCGACCGCAACGAACAGGTTGGCCGCATACGCAACGCCGTGCAGATCGACCGGCACGCCGCGGCTCGCGAAACCGCGTTGACACGCGATCAAGATAGTTGCAATGTGCAACTATGCGCAACCAGAAACATCCCAGGACGCAAATGGGTCCCGTGCCATCCCGGTTGGTTGCCCGACGTGCCCGCGAGCTGGTCGGGCATCTCGACCGCATGATGCGGGTATTGGTACTCGCCGGCGAGGTCGAGGAGCCACAGCAGCGCATCAGCCGCTCCGAGATCGCCGTGCTCGACACGCTCGGAGCGGAGGGCGCGATGACGATGGGGGAGGTGGCTGCGCGGGTGCGGGTGCCGCTCAGCACCGCTACCCGCATCGTCGATCGCATGGTCCAGCGCGGCCTCGTGCAGCGCGCGCGGCCGGAAGACAACCGCCGCGTCGTGCGCGTCGCGCTGGCCCCCGCTGGCCAGCGTTTCTACGTGGAAGCGCTGGCGGCCCGTATGGCCGGCACCGCGCAGATGCTTCGCTACCTGGCCGCGAGCGAGCAGGAGCAGCTGTTGCGCCTCTACCGCAAGATGTCCGAAGGCCTTCTCGCCGATACGGATACGGAGAAGGTTCGATGATCCGCACCGTCTTGGTTCAACGTGTCACCATGCTCGCGTCTCTGGCGGTTTGCTCCGGCTGCTTCATGGCCGGGCTGGACTACGTGCGGCCGTCGGCGACCGATCTGCATGTGCCGTCCCAATGGTCGGGACGACTCACCGGCGAGACGACCGGCGGCTTGGACGTCGCTGACTGGTGGCAGCATCTCGGGGACGCGCAGTTGACGAGCCTGATAGCGCGAGCGGTCGCCGCGAGCCCTGACGTCGACGCCTCCCGCGCGAAGCTCCGCGAAGCGCGCGCGCAGCGCCGTCACGCCGGTGCCGAGCTCTGGCCGAGCATGGGGCTCGGCGGGTCCGGGCAGTACGTGGATACCAGCGCCGTTTCGGGCACCGGGGCGGGTCAGCAGTCCTACAGCGCAGGCTTCGATGCATCGTGGGAGCCGGACCTGTTTGGCGGCCAGCGTCGGGCGGTCGAGGCGGCGAGCGCCGACGTCGAGGCGGCAACGGCGAGCCTGCACGACGTCCACGTGACGCTCGCGGCAGAGGTGGCACGTAACTACGTCGAGCTCCGCGCCCTCCAGGCGCGTATTGCGATCGCACGCGCGAACCTCTCGAGCCAAAGTGAGACGCTGGATCTCACGCGGTGGCGTGTGGACGCGGGGCTCGCGAGCTCCGTCGAGCTCGAGCAGGCGGGGACGAACGTCGAGCAGACCCGCGCGACCATTCCCGCACTCGAGACGTCGCGCGCCGAGGCGGACCATCGGCTCGCGACCCTTCTAGGACGTGACCCCGGCGCGCTGTCCGACGAGCTCGCCGCTGTTGCCCCGATTCCCCAGATCCCCGAACCGCTCACAACCGGGATTCCAGCCGACGTGCTCCGCCAGCGACCGGACGTGGTAGCGGCCGAGCGCACGCTCGCGGCCGAGAGTGCCCGTGTCGGCGAGGCGACGGCCGCGAAGTATCCGAGTCTGAATCTGTCGGGTTCGCTGGGGCCCGAGGCGTTGGCGATCGGCGCGCTCACGAACGGGAGCTCGATTGCGGCGAGCGTCGCAGGGAGCCTCACGCAGACGATCTTCGACGCGGGTCGGATCGCATCACGGATCGAGGTGCGCGACGCGATCCAGGAGCAAGCCCTCGCCACGTATCGAACCACCGTACTCGCTGCGCTCGAAGACGTCGAGAACGCGCTCGTGTCGCTGGTGAAGACGCGCGAGCGCACGGCAGCGCTCGCACGTGGAGTCGATTCGGCGCGCAATGCGGCGGTGCTGGCACGGCAGCGCTACGCAGCGGGGCTGATCGATTTTCAAACAGTGCTCGATACGGAGCGCACCGTGCTGACTGTCGAGGATAGCCTCACGACCGCTCGAGCGAACGGGACGATCGCGGTGATTCAGCTCTACAAGGCGCTCGGTGGTGGTTGGTCCGCGACAGTCGAAGCGGCGCAGGACGTAGAACGAGAGCGCCGGTCATGACCGTCTCCACGTCCGCTGGCCCGTCGGTCGCGGCGGTTCTTGATGCGGGCGTTGCGCGATGGGGTACCCCACGCGCACGGTGGATCGTCCTGGCCGCCCTCGCGCTTTTCGTTTGCGGTGGCGCGCTGATCTTTGCGCGGTCGCATGGCGAGAGCCCCGCCGAGCGCTACGAGACCGCCACGGTGAGCCGCGGCAGCTTGCGGGTGAGCGTGTCCGCGACCGGCACCATCGAGCCCACGAATCAGGTCGACGTCGGGAGCGAGCTCTCCGGCCTCATCGAGGCGATGACCGTGGACGAGAACGACCAGGTCACGAAGGGGCAGGTGCTGGCCCGGCTGGATCTGTCGAAGCTGAACGACGCGATCACGCGGTCCGAGGCCGCGCTTGCATCCGCCGAAGCCAAGGTCCAACAGGCACGAGCAACGGCGAAGGAGTCACGGGCGAAGGTCGAGCGGTTGCGAACCGTCGCGAAGCTCTCGGGCGGCAAGGTGCCGTCCAGCACCGAGATGGAAACCGCCGAGGCTACGGAGGCGCGGGCCAAGGCGGACGTGCAGGCGGCCGACGCCGCGGTCAGTGAGGCGGGGGCGACGCTCAGCTCCGATCGCACGAATCTCGCCAAGGCGTCGATCCGCTCGCCGATCGACGGCATCGTGCTGGCACGCAAGATGGAGCCAGGGCAGACGGTGGCGGCATCGTTCGAGACCCCGGTCCTGTTCACCATCGCCGAGGATCTCTCGCAGATGGAGCTGCAGGTCTCGGTCGACGAGGCGGACGTCGGCCAGGTGCGTGAGGGACAGACCGCGGCGTTCAACGTCGATGCCTACCCGGGGCGGAGCTATCCGGCGACGATCACGCGGGTCGGGTACGGCTCGAGCACGACCGACGGCGTCGTGTCCTACAAGACCATTCTCCGCGTAGAGAACGACGACCTGAGCCTACGGCCGGGCATGACGGCGACCGCGGAGATCGTCACCGCACAAGAAAGCGACGTGCTCCTCGTTCCGAACGAGGCGCTGCGCTTCACGCCGGTGGAAGACGCGTCGCAGACGCGTGGCCGCGGGCTCGTCGGCAGCCTCCTCCCGGGGCCGCCTCCGGAGCGCACGACACGCAAGGTCGCGATGAAGGACAGCGAGACAGGTACGCGAACGGTATGGGTCCTGCGTACCGCCGAACCAGAGCCGGTCGCGATCACGACCGGCTCCACGGACGGACGTCAAACGGAGGTCACCGGTGGCACCCTCGTGCCTGGCGACCGGGTGGTCACCGATGCCGGCACCGCTGCACAGTGAGGCGGGCGCGACCTCGCCGCAGGTCGTCGCGCTCGAAGGCGTCACGCGAACGTACGGCAGTGGCCCGAACGCGTTCCGGGCGCTCGAGGGTGTGGACCTCATGATCGAGGAAGGCGAGTTCGTTGCGATCATGGGACCGAGCGGCTCCGGCAAGTCGACCATGATGAACATTCTCGGCTGCCTCGACGTGCCGACGAGCGGCACGTATCGGTTCCGTGACGTTGCCGTCGAGACCCTCGATCGTAACCGGCGTGCGCTGCTGCGCCGCCACTTCCTCGGCTTCGTGTTCCAAGGCTCCACCTTGCTCGCGCGCACCTCCGCGCTCGAGAACGTCGAGCTGCCGCTGCTGTACCGCGGGCAGCCGGTCGAGCGACGGCGCGCCGCCGCGCGCGCCGCACTCGACGCGGTCGGGCTCGCCGCTTGGGAACGCCACACGGCAGCCGAGCTGTCCGGGGGCCAGCAACAGCGAGTCGCGAGCGCGCGCGCGATCGTGACGCGGCCCGCCCTGCTGCTCGCCGACGAGCCCACCGGCAACCTCGACAGCGAGCGCAGCCGGGAGATCATGGACCTACTCACCTCGTTGAACCGCGATCAGGGCATCAGCATCGCGATGGTCACGCACGAGGAGGACATGGCGGCGTACGCGAATCGCATCGTTCACCTGGTCGACGGTCGCATC